>CAVBPI010000075.1:0-4986 GCA_963596955.1 bacterium
GAAGAAGCGGGACCAGGGAAAGATGACAGGAACAATACTCTGACTTCCCCTCCCTGCCCGGACAAAGATTTCGTCCGTAAGCCAGTCCGTCCATCTTGAGATGCAGCAGTCAATGCCCTCGTCCCAGCGGTCTTTACCATAGGGGAAAACATCAGAAGAGTGCGGTATGTTAAGAACGATTGAACTGATATTCACGGCTATTCCTCAAACACGTCCCGAAAAGCCTGCAAATTCCTGTTTCTGGAATTGTGGTCCTCGATAATCGAAAAGGACACATATCGGAACTTGTCCCGGAACTCTTCATCATTCAGGGCCTTACGGAACAAATCAGCCATCTCGTCCGGCGGATTTTCAAAAGCGCCGCACCCGAAAGCGCCAAGAACGAGGGCATCGTGGCCATGTTCAAGCGCTACCCTGAAAATTGCCCTTATCTTGTCAGCAGTGATGCTGCGTGCTTCCAGCGGCATCTTACCGCCGGGTGTCAGATGAATGCGGAACCGCCCGTTAAGATTGAGTGCGGCACAGGTTATCACGGCACATTGAAACGGGGTTTCCATAAACTTGCACTCCAGCCCCTCACGGAAGAATGTCACATAAGGAGAATAGATGACGCTGTGCCTCAGGTTGTCGAGCGGATAGTTATTCCCTGGCTTATGAGCGAAGCGGTATTTGTCGGAATACTGGCCGGAGAATGAATATATGGAGCGAATCAGTGTACTCCGCCGGCATATTGTTTCCTCCTGAGCACGGGCGCCGGTTTCAACACCGCCTCCGGGATGTCCGGAACTCGCGAAGTTCAAGACTGCCGGATTGTAGCCTTCCGCGACAAGCCTCTGAGCCGTTCTGATGCAGTCATTGTTTTCGACGACAATTTCTGTCCCGTCGGGAACCGTATCAGCCTGTGCCGCCGGAAGTTCATCGTGACAGCACACAGAACCGTCTATCATGTCCTTCATTGGAGGCAGCTCCACTACCCGCCCGGACGGGGCTATATACCTGCCCGTCCTTATCGTTTCGAGTGTAGTGTAGAAGACCTCCACATTCTTCTGTTTCCGGTCCGCGACGGCCGGATCATATACATTTCTATTCATACAACAAACCTTAATTCCAATCTTATTCTTCCAGTGCCGGAGCCTGATGCTGCTTCCGGGCTTCATCGAACTTTGCCTTCATCGTCGGGTTGCCTCGCGTCAGTCTCTTGATTGTAAGTGCATCCGCCTTGTCATTGGCAAGCCTCAGATTGTTCTCGGAACCCAGAAGCGCGTCCTTGATTTTCTGGAGATGATCGATTGATTTGTCAATCTCATCAATGGCTTTCCGGAATTTCTCGCTCGCAAGACGATAGTTGTTGCCGAACTTCTCCTTGAAATCCAGAAGCTGACTCTCGAAATTGGTCACGTCTATGCTCTGGCTCTTCGCAACCGCAAGCTCGCGCTGCAAATCAACGCTCTTTCTGGAGGTCTGGACAAGGAGGGTTATGAGCGGAATGAAAAACTGCGGCCTTATGACATACATCTTTAGATAGCGATGCGACATATCGACTATTCCGTTGTTGTACAGCTCATTGTCCGGCTCCAGCAGCGACACCAGCACCGCGAACTCGCATCCTTTGGCCGTCCTGTCCGCGTCGAGCTTCTTGAGGAAGTCCTCGTTCCTGTGCTTGGACGCGGTCTCGTCCATCTCGTTCTTCATCTCGAACATGATTGAGATGTACTCGAAGCCATCTATGTAGTCACGGAATATGAAGTCGCCCTTGCTGCCGCCCGAGGCATCGTTGTCCTTCTCGAAGTATGCGGACGGGAGCACGGAACGGAGCATGGAGTTGAACTGGATGCTGCAATGCTGCTCCAGCGACTCCCCGACCATCTTCGTCGAGAGACGGAGCTTCATGTCCTTGTAATAGTCAATCTGCTCCTGCGCGGCCCTGAGCTTTTCCTCATAGCCATCCTTTATGCCTTTCTCCCTAAGCGAGGCCTCGCTCTGGTCAAGCTCAAGCTTCGCCTGAAGCTGCGTGATGACCGTGTCCTTCGCGGAAAGTTCATCCTTCGCCACCTGCTGAGCCTTCATCACCTCAAGCCGCAGATTCGCATCTCCCTGTGCCAACTTGGACTGAAGTTCCATTATCTCCCTGTCCTTTTCCGCGACCGCCGAATTGACCTCAAGCTTCCGCTTGTCTTCAAGAGCCAGAATCTGCTGCTTAAGACGCTCTATCTCAACGGTTTTCTCCGTATCCCGAACTTTCTGCAAGGCTTCCTGCTGCGCCTTGAGTTCAGCCGCCCTCTGCTGAAGTTCCTTATTGAACTCAGCGGTCTTTACCTGACTGAGGATGGATGCGTAGTCCGCCTCATCCACCGTGAAAGTGCTGCCGCACTTGGGACATTTAAGTTCTCTCATGTTGCTGTCTTTTTAGATTGACGATGCAAAGTTAGTTCATCTATGCGCCAAATTTTGGCAGAGTCCTCAAAAATTTGGAAAATCTGCCGCGGAATTTTTTCAAGCCGCGAATCTGGCGCTCGGTCCACGGATTTGCCGTTATGCCCAAATGGCTGGATAGCAGATTATACGCACGGCTTCCATTTCTCGGAACGGCAATCGTCATGCTCAAGAATCTCTTCAGATGCCTTTCCCTCAGTTTCTCATTCACTCCGAAATGAATCTGAAGCATATCCCGCCTCATCTTGTCAGCCTTTTTCCCAACGGAAGACCGCCTCATCCGCACTTCGCCTGAGCGCCGTAACTCAAAACCGAGAAAGCCTATCCATTCAGCGGAATTGCCGGACGAGCGTCCCCATAGGAACGGTTCCTTGGACTTGGCCTTCCAGTACTGAGGCGACTTTCCCTTCTTCGACAATTCACGGACATTCTTAAAGTCGTGGAATTCAAGCCTGTGGGCATGAAGAGCCCTGACGTATAGCCCCGTAAGACTGAGGCATTCGGCCTTTTCCGTATGCATCAGAACCATGTCATCGCAATAGCGCACAAAGAGGCGGTCCGAATCAGGCGTTTCGAGCAGTCCCTCATCTACACTCTGAAGCACGATGTTGGCAAGCACGGGTGACAGAGCCGCTCCCTGCGGTATGCCGAGGTCACGAAAATCATCGAAATCACTGTCCTTTACTGCCTCCGCAATGAGAATCCATTCAAACGAATATCTCATCCCGACATCATAATGTCCCGCAAGCGCAGTTCTCCAAAATTCACTTTCTTCCCCGGCTTTCTTATTGAGTCTGAACACATTATGACAGAAGGAATATGAATTCAGGAACGACACAAGAATCTTCCTCGCATTCACGGCATCGAATTCCGGATGCTCAGCCGTAACTTTCAGCACCATTTTGTCGAAACAGTCGAGTATGGCACTGTGGTTCAGGATGTCGAAGAATTTTTTGATGTCACATTCGGAAACATATATATCCTCACCCTTATGAGCCGAAAGATATTCCATTATCGTCGGAACCGCATCCTTGTTGGTCGTCACCACTCCCTGCCGGCCATGGTACTCGCGCGGACGGCGATAGGCAAGCATCTCGGTGTGGAAATGGGGGTCGAAGCACCGGGACAGATATTCGGCTTCGAGGGCGAGGACGATTTTTGTCGTGAAGTCCGAATAGGCGCTCAGGGGTCTATAGACAATTTTCCCGGGAGCACTGTCATCCTTGAGCTGCGGAATTATGCGCGGAGTCTCGAAAACAAAGTCCCCGCTTCGGGCGATGTCCTGAATTTTCCCGACAAATGCCCGAAGCCTCAATATACTCGCATCCGGCAAGCCATTCCCGCCGGACGACAGCTTTTCATCAGACGACATTTCGCCGGACGGCAGCTCATCGAGACGATGAAGCAGATAGTTCCTCAACGCGGAGCAATGCCCCCTGTGCCCGCCGGACTTGAACCTGAAACCAGCGGGAATCATGCCCGAAAGCTCCGCATCCATCTCGGGAACACGCCTCTCGCCGTCCGCGGCCTTACGTGCCTTATCATAGTGCTTTACAGCAGCCCGCGCGACGAGGGTAACGATTTCCTCCCTTGTCGCGAAAGCATCCAGCGAATTGCAGAAATCAGCCTCCATATTCATAATTTACAACGCCTCATTTTCACATTTTTTGAAATATGTCCCGTACATCTTCCCGACTTCCTCAGCCACTGCCGCACGAAGCGGTTCAGGTTCAAGCACCTCGATTTCCGAGGCCTTCGAGGCAAGATATCGGACAAAATCCGCTGTCTTGGAAATGAAGTACTCGAATACGACATGATCCGCCGTGCTCTCCCGCTCCACTCGCCGCTGGGACCGGTGGAGCGGCAGGGTCTCCAGATAGGAAGCCTGCACCGGCGTCACCCTCAGCCTGACTGTAGCCGGCTTTTCGTCCGTATGGTATATGCCGTAGCAGTTAGCATAAAACGACTCCGGTGAAAACCTCTTGGGATAAACGAACTTTTCGCCCGTGAACGAAAGAGACGTTATGCGGTCGAGGGCATAGGTGCGAATCTCGCGGGGATGCTTGCTGGACACGCCGATGACGTACCAGCGCTGCTCATACACCTTGAGAAAATACGGCTTCAGCGTAAATTCCTGCTCAGTCGCCCTCCCGAAATTGCGGTAGGTCACGGAAAGCACAGTCCCGTCGCGCATGGCGTTTATGATTGCGGAAAGATGCTCGCGCCCGCCCGGGATCCGCTCGAACAGAATCCTGTCGCGCAGATCCCGCGATTCGTTCAGCATATTATCGACTGCAATCGTCGAAAGCATCCAGTCCGTCACTCCCCCGTCAGAGACCTCGTCCTCGTTGTCGATATAGTATTCATTGCCAGGCTTTCTGCATTTTATGCAGATGTTGAACTGCCCTTCAATTTCATCCTTGTGACGATGAAACGTCCTGTCCGAAAGGGGCTTGTGCATATCGTTGAGCGGCGAGCGTTCCCAAGCCTTCTGAATGTCCTCCAAAGTGATGCCGCCGGACCGTCTGATGAGATCCGCAAGCCACCTGTACC
>CAVBPI010000075.1:5053-9489 GCA_963596955.1 bacterium
AATCATATTGGTCTGTTGCACTTTAAACGGACGAAATCTTTATAAAACGCCCGATGATGCACCATTTACTTTCTCATAAAATTCCGGGATATATCCTGCCAGAAGATCCATCTCCGCAACAGTAAGACCGCACAAGTTGGAATCATTGTCAATTATCCGCATAATCCGGTCACAGAAATCATGGTATGGACGAGTCTCATCCAAATGTATCTTCTTTTTAAGGGGTGTCAGCGTCCGCTGGTATTCAACATTGGATATATCACCCTGCTTCAGCCTCGCC
Organism: bacterium; assembly: GCA_963596955.1. Taxonomy (GTDB): domain Bacteria; phylum Bacteroidota; class Bacteroidia; order Bacteroidales; family UBA932; genus Cryptobacteroides. The sequence continues at coordinate 5,334 of CAVBPI010000075.1, forward strand.
TTCAGCCCGCGCTTCTTTTCCCTAAGCCTCATCGCCTCGGTCTCCTTCTCTTCGCGAATCCGAAGATACTCCTCGTAGAGAGGGACAATGGAGTCTTTTTTCAGAAGAAAAAATGCCCACATAGCCCGCTCCCAAGAAGCCTTCAGCCGGGTTTCAAGATTCCTGATGCCATTATCCCTGTTTTCCACCGCCTTCTCAAGACAGAAAATCCGCGCATTGAGCCTGTCTTCCACAACCTTGAGGCCGTCCTTCAACAAATTGACCGTATTCTCAAGGCTGTATGCATTGTCACGCGGAACATCCGCATACTGTCTGTTGATTTCAATGAACTTGTGCCACAGGACACTGAAGGAAGGCGCGCTGTACATCTTGACATTCCCGGCTCCGTTTACTATGGCGCAGCTGTTTCTGCCGCTGAGCGGGCTTCCCGAAATGCACCACACAAGCCATGCAGTCCCGTTCTCACCCAGCACATTCGCCTCCGGGCATTCCTCCCACCATCTTAGATACACGCCGAGACACGGATTTCTGAATCCACCCGACCCAATATACGCGAGGCCATTGCTTACCGGCACCGGTGTCAGGAACATCCGTTCGTCAGCATAAATCTTTTCCTTGTTGGCAACGAATGTAAAAACATTCTCCAAAAATAGTTTCTCCTGTTCAGTCATTTCCATAGCAGATAATTTTTTGAAGTTAAACAACCACATCCTCTTGCCACCGTGGCATCCCTGCTCGGTTGGCGCCTCCACAAGGAAGGACTCCTGATGCTTTCGGCTGCAAAGATAGAGCGCCTAAGTGCCAAATAACGGCAGAGTCCAAATTTTTCACTTTGTCATAATTTGGCACTCAGATGACATAACTTTGCATCAGGAAACGAAAAATGCCCGGCATTGCATCAATTCATGAAATCAACGGATTAGACCAGAAAAAATATGATAAAACTTAAATTTCACACGACAGGAGACATCTTTTACGATGAGAGCGGCAAATTGAAGGAGGAGCCGAGGGCTTCGCTGAAAAGTATGCTCAGGCGATACGAAAAGGCCGGCGAACAATATCGCAGCTTCCGCGAGGCGAAGAAAAAGGCGGAGGAGAAATACCGCAGGACAAGGTGGATAAACGATGTCGAACCGCAAATTATGGAAGACAGCAAGCGCAACTACGGGCACCGGACCTACGCAAACGCCGAATGGTCCGACATAACCCTCGCGATAGCCGTGGAACTCGACTCACCTGGAGAAATCACCACACGAAAGGCGGCAGGGGACAAATTCCTGGCAATCAGGCTGCCGGAAAGCCTCGACACATCCTCAAGCCACTCGGTTCCGGCCAAAGTCGCCCCTAAAATTGCGAACGGGATAAGGAAGAATCCCCATTTCAACCCCGACGGCATACGGCTGAACATAGCCGGCAACAGCGCGATAACGCTGTCAAAATACAATCTGCCGGCATGGGCTGTCACAGGCTTCATCTCAAACTTGCTGCGGCATCTTATGGACGAGGGGATTGCAATTCAGGAGGTGCGTTCCGGCGGGCAGACAGGGATTGACGAGTACGGCATCATCGCCGCCCAGAGACTCGGTCTCAAGTGCAGCATCCTTGCGCCGAAGGACTTCCGGATGCACTACCGGGCCGGGGAGGAGCTGGAAGGTCGCAAGGCCTTCGTCGCAAGGTTCAGGGAAAGCTACATCGACTATGACAAATGGGAGAAGGACAATTCCATCGAAGCGCGGGATTATGGATTCGGTGACTTCAACGGCGGCAACGCCCTCGACATGATGGAATACGACATCGACCTGAAGATAATGCACATGAATGCAAGAGGAGAGGAATATGACCAGAAGGAAGCATAAGGCAGGAATTTCGTGAATCAGATATTTATAGGCATGGGAAATAAAAGGGCATCAAACAAGAGCAGAGTCGTCGTGGAGAACGGTAAAATCAAAACGATATTAAGCGAAGAGGCTTTACGCACTGGGTATATGCCAATTGAAGAAGCCAGACGATTAAGTCATGAACAGATAAATAAGATGGATGAAATTTTAGGATTATTATGAAACGGACAATCTAAAATCCAGAAATTAAAATCTTATATGGAAAGTATTAACTGGGAGTATGGATATGAAACGTATGGGAGATATGCTTATCAGCGAAGAGACAAGTCCTGATAAGAATTATGCAAAATTTGAAAACGGTGAAGTCGTCGTGGTTTTGAATGAATACACCAAACGGCATGGATATATGCCAATCAGCGAAGCTAAGGAGTTTGCGCACTCATTAATTAGAGCTACATATAAAAGAGAACAAATGTTATTAGAACATGAAAAAGAAATCGACATCAAGCAAAAGCAGAGTCGTGATTGAGAACGGAGAGATTAAGACAATTCTGAGCGAAGATGTTTTACGCGACGGTTATATGTCCGTGGAAGAGGCCTGCCGCCTAACCCATGAAGAGATAGATAAGATTTGCGATATGTTAGGAATGCAGTGAATCGAAGAGTCCCAAATCTTGCTTTGTGATGCTTTGTGATGCTTTGTGACACTATCCTTTTGGAAAATAAGGCGAAGTTGTATATATTTGCCACTATATTAGACATATGACAAACAAAGATTTTTGGCATTCAGTTCAAGAAATCATCGAGAATGATTTTTCAGATGAAGGTCGCGCAAAACTAGACGAATATGCAGAATGGTTCATTGAAGGAAGGCTTGTTTATAAACGATTTTCACAGGCAGAGCAGCATGGATGCATTGAGGGAGGTACGACTCATGTCATTGCGTCCATACTCGCGGGAGCAGAAATTGGCCCAGATAAATGCACTGCACCAATCGGCAGTTTCAAAAGAGAACAGCAATGCGGAAAGGAGCAAGAAAAAAGATTGAAAGCATGGGCATCAAAATCCGGATTCTGGTTTAAAGACACGGACAAATCCTTTTCCCAAGCACTGGGAGATGAGATAGCCCGAGGCGGGGAGGCTCATGTATTTGATAACGGACAGACCCTTGTCAAAGTTATAGGATTGGACTATTTCGTGCAGCCTGTTCTGGCATTGGACAGGATAAGTTTACATAACACATACTTCCCTCAAACACGAATGCAAGTCATTGGGTTCGGGGAAAATTCCGAACATGAGTTTGTTATAATAGTGGAACAGCCTTTCATCAAAGGCTCACGCATGACAGAATCTGAAATATTCGAATATGCGAGCAAATTGGGATACAAACTTATTGACCCCAATAATTGGACATACGCGACAAGAAGAATATATCTGAGCGACCTGCATGACGAGAATGTCATTAAATCTGAAAACGGGAATATATTCGTCATTGACTGTGATATAAGAATAAATACACCATCCTTGAAAGCGGGAGGGACACAAATGCTGCTCAATACTATGGAAATAACCTATTAGTCAGAACATGGAGCTATGAGCAGAAGCAATTTACGGGACAAATACATGAAGAGCATCTTCAAAGGACATTCGTTCTTCGCTTCAAAGATGAATCTTCCGGTAAGGAATCCGCACAGGCAGGACGAGATGCCGAAAAACTCTCCGTCACGGATGGTATCGTCCCACTGTAGCTGTGCCGGCATCGACTGGCTTCAAGACTCGCCTACCTTCGGAGGTCACAGCCGGCCGCGGGGCGGACGCCGCCGAGTCAGCGGCCTCGTCAGAGCTTGCCTGAAAAGGGAGACACGGCGCGAGATTGAATTCCAGATGGGAGACCGTCCTGATGTTGAGATTGTTTTTATCGAGAAAGAAAGTGGCACTCAAAATGGCACTCAAGGTGGCACCCAAGAAAAAATAGGCTAATGGGGAAAATACTTAAAGCGAGAGATATGAAACGACGTATTGGAGATCTGCTTATCAGCGAAGCGACAAGTCCTGATAAGAATTATGCGAAAGTTGAAAACGGCGAAATCGTCGTGGTTTTGAACGAATATACTAAACAGCATGGCTACATGCCGATTAGCGAGGCTAAAGATTTCGCAGCTTCGCTTATTATGGCTAAATATAAAAAAAAGCAAATGATTTTAGAAAATGGGAAATAAACGGGCATTAAACAAAAGCAGAGTCGTCGTGGAAAATGGCAAGGTAAAGACCATTTTCAGCGAAGAGGTCTTGCGCGACGGTCATATGCCCATTGAGGA
>CAVBPI010000076.1:0-9434 GCA_963596955.1 bacterium
TGCCGCGCAGATGATGAAGATGTCTGCCGTGATGATGACGACGTGCGGCGGGCCTGGGCATATCCGTCAGTCTGGAACGCGGCCAGAGCTATCAGCATCGCCGCCACGGCTGCCTTGCAATATGAGGTTTTCATAGTCATAGATTTTAATATTTATAAATCCAATATTTTTTTGACATTTCCCGGAATTTCTCCGCGTCTCCACGCCAATAACCCGCGATGTCATTGAAATCGTAGCGTTTGCCGAAAGCCTTTCTGACATAATCTGTGCCACAGACTTTGTCAAATGAGCCGACCGAGGTTGCGGTCTCGAACGGCCTGTGGGACGGGTAGAGCTTCGCGAGCGCCTGAAGGACACGGAACTGCACCTCGGTCAGGGACGCCTTTTCGTAGTCCGTGAAGAAGTACTGCACTCCCCTGACAATCTTGCCGGTCTGGGAACCCGAGAAGGGCTTATAGACAATCGTGCGGAAAGCCACCCCCGGAAGGTCGTAGCTGTCAAGCTCCTTTTTAAGGGCCACGGGGTCAATCCACTGGGCGGCGAAGACGTGGAACGGGAGGGTGTAGCCGACGCCTATCTGAATGTAGCCCGCAAGGTCGCCGGCGATTCCTGCGGAGGCGTAGTACTGCGGAGTGTCGCTGGTCGGGATGTTCGGAGACGGGAGAATCCACGGGAGACGGGTCTCGCTGTAGAGCATATTCCTGTGCCAGCCCTCCATCGGAACCACAGTCAGACGGCAGTGCGCGGGCTTCTGCTTGCCCTGTTGCCCCCGGTTGAGATTTTCCCCGTTCAGCATCATCGCGAGTTCCCCGACGGTGAGACCATATATATAAGGTATCTTGTACTGGCCGACAAAGGAATGAAATCCGTCCCTGACCAGCGGACCCTCAACCTTCAGGCCGCCGAGCGGATTGGGACGGTCAAGGACAACGACCTCTATCCCGGCCTCGCCGCAGGCCTCCATGACCAGTCCGAGAGTGCTTATGTAGGTGTAGGAGCGGACTCCCACGTCCTGAATGTCATAGACCATGACGTCGATGCCCTGAAGCATCTCCGGAGTCGGCTTGCGGGTGGAGCCGTAGAGGGAATGGACAGGCAGGCCGGTGGTCGGGTCCTTTTCGTTCACGACCTTGTCGCCGGCATATTTGTCGCCCCTGACCCCATGTTCCGGGCCGTAGAGCGCGACCAGTTCCACGCCTTCCGCGCCGAAGAGGATGTCAATCGTGGAGTTCAGACGGCAGTCAACGCCGCTCGGATTGGTGACGAGCCCCACGCGCTTTCCCCGCAGCAGGTCGAACCCCCTGTCCCGCAGCACCTCGATTCCTGTCCGCACCAGAGGAGTGTGCGCGTTTTCAGTGTTTTCCGCACCCGCGCATGGAGACAGCGGCTTCTGTCCCATAAGAGAAAAAGGGGCAAAGAGCGCAAGCGCAGCGACGAGCAGAGAATATATTCTATTTCTTTCCATAATCTGGTTCTATTTTCAAAAGCATTGTCACAAAGACTGTTACAAGGCAGCACGCGCCAACCATCCAGAAGAATCCGGTGTAGCCGAGGGCTTCCTGCAAGTACCCTGCCACCATTCCGGGAAGCATCATGCTCAGGGCCATGAACGCAGTGCAGAGCGAATAGTGCGAGGTCTTGTACTCCCCGCGTGAAAAATATATCATGTAGAGCATATATGCCGTGAACCCGAATCCGTAGCCGAACTGGTCGAGGCACACGAAAGCTCCGATGACCCACATCGAGGACGGCTTCGCGACGCTGAGCCAGATGAAGGCGAGGCACGGGAGGGCAAGCGAGAGGGCCATGGGCCACAGGCAGCGCTTGAGCCCCCATTTCGCCACCGCCATTCCGCCGAGTATGCCGCCGACAGTGAGGGCGATGACCCCCGCCGTGCCATAGACAGCCCCGACCTGCGCCGTGGTGAGAGCGAGTCCGCCGTCCGAGGCAGGAGAGAGGAGGAACGGGTTCATCATCTTGACGAGAAACGCCTCCGGCAGGCGGTAGAGGAGAAGGAATATGACGGCGAGGACAACTCCCGGCTTTCTGAAGAATGTCGAGAATGTGCGGCCGAAGTTCCGGAATATGCCGCCGGCGGAGGGGTGCGGGCACGACTGGGAGCCGTCATGCTGATGCGCGTCGGAGGAATGTGACGTCGCGGAAGGTTGCGCGTCGGATGCGGGACGGTCGGTCTGCGGATGCGGGAGGGCGAAGCCGTGCCAGAACGTGACAGCGGCAAAGACGACGGCCGTGACGAGTATGGTCCAGAACCACGACTTGGGGATGTCGCCGAGGCGGGTTTCGAGGACGCCGGCAATCACCACCAGAACTCCCTGCCCGAAGACCGAGGCGAGCCTGTAGAAGGTGCTGCGGATGCCGACGAAGAGCGACTGTTCCCCGGGGCTGAGTCCGAGCATATAGAATCCGTCGGCGGCGATGTCGTGGGTCGCGCTCGCGAATGCCATGACCCAGAAGATTATGAGTGTGAGAGTGAAGAGCGAGACAGGGGTGGAGCCGTCGGCGCAGCGGTGGACCTCAAGCGCCCCGGCACCGGATGGCAGCGAGAGCGCGAGGGCGGCGAAGCACACGGACATGAGAACCTGCATTGTCATAACCCACCAGCGCTTTGTCCTGAGTATGTCAACGAACGGGCTCCAGAGGGGCTTTATCACCCACGGCAGGTAGAGCAGGCTCGTGAATAGGGCCATGGAGCCGTTGCTCACGCCCATTTTCGTGAACATGGTGACCGATATGCTGTTCACGACGAAATAGGGTATGCCTTCGGCAAAATAGAGCGTGGGTACCCAGAGCCACGGGGATATATTTCCGCTTCCTTTTTTCATATTCCTCACTTTCTTCATATTTCCCCTTTTCGTATATTCAGGATTTCCCGTTTTTTGAATTTTCAGAGAAATCGCTCCATCCGTTTAAAATGCCGGGCAGGGACTCGACAACCCGTGTTCCGGAATAGTAGTGCAGGAGTATCTCGTTGCAGGAATATCCTTTTCCGGCCATGACCGCCGCCCCAATCTGGCAGAGCCCCACGCCGTGTCCCCAACCGCGGCCACGAAGCACGACGCGCCCGTCCGGGGTGAACTCGGCCTCGAACGCGGAGCTCTTGAGATGCGAGGTGGAGAGCAGCCTTCTGATTTCCAGTTCCTTGCCCACCTCAAAGAAGCCCTTCGTGCCTACAATCCGGAGCCTGAATACCCTTCCTGACGGTCCTGTCTCAAGGGGTTCGAGAGCCGTGAGCCGTCCGACGTCGATGCCGCTTTTCTCGCGGACGAGGGCGGAAAGCCGCTCAATGTCATAGACCTCGGTCCACCGGTAGAAGTCAGTGGTCTCCCGGTCATAGTTGTTGAACACGCGGGCAAGAAGAGAACTGTCGGCAAGCGAGCAGAACGGGGCGGCGGGCATTCCGGGAGTTGGAGTATGTCCGTCGGCACTGCCCTCACCGGACGCCCCCGGAATTGGAGTTCCTTCAGGAAGATGCCCCGGAGTGTCCGGAAGCGGCTGGAGATAAGGCTTGTCCTCGTCCGACCAGCAGGTCGAGAACCGCTCCATGACTCCTCCGCAGCATTTCGAGAAGCGGGCGTCGCAAAGTTCGCCGTCAAAGGAGAGAATCTGTCCCCATGTAGCATCGACGGCTTTCTGGACGGCGGGATTGGTGGCGCGGGTAAGACCCTGATAGCGCTGGCAGTGGTCGTCAGCGCAGACGTCGAAGTTGAGATGTTCATTGTGATCATACCATTTCTGGTACGACCCGAAATCCATTAACCCCCGCTGACTTTCGTCCGCCGTTCCTATCGGGGGCATCCCGCACTCGCCGTGCGGTCCATGAGGGGACTGGGTCTGGTACGACCCGCAGGCGAGCCATGTGACGACGTCCTCTATGTTGCGGCAGCGGAGGAACTGTTCCCGTTCGTTCGCGTCACAGGCGGTGGTGCGGCGGTGCTTCAGCTGAGCCATGACCCACGAGCGGGAAATCACGGCGTGGGCCTTGAGAAATTCCTCTGGGGAGTTCTGGCTCATCTCGGAAGATATGACGCTCAGGAGGTAGTCCTCAACCCCGATGACATTCACGGCGGTGAGCATCCTGTCCTCGACGATTATCTTCAGCGCTCCCGCAAACTTCTGTGTTTCACGGCGTTCCCAATGAAATCCCTTGCCTATAGTCACATCGTGAAGCTCAAAGGTCGGCTCGGCGAAGAAGGTCGATGGGGTCTGTTCCTCGAAGAACAGTTCGTCGTAGAGCGCCCCGTCGTAGTCAATCTTGCCTTCACGCCATGTAGCCACGCGCGTCCCTCCCCCGTCGGGGTACATACGGAACTCGATGCGCGGGGCGGACATGATGCCCACGCTGATGTGCGGCTGTGTCCGCGTGAGGCGGCGCACAATCTTGCGCTGGGTCTCCCGGCTTATCGTCACCTCGTCCAGGACCTCGGTGAGCAGCTTCGAGTCAAGCTTCTCGAAGTCCTCCGGAACAGGGGCGATGATGCATCCGCCCATGTCCGCGCAGCCGGGACTCATGGTGAGGTGATCCAGACCGTCGGAGAAGTAGTGGTGGGAGCGGTGCGCGGTGCGGAATATGACAATCGAGCAGTATTCGCCTCCGTCGTACCAGCTGATGAGGTTGAACAGCGGCTCGCTCTCCCCTTCCGGCGTGTCAGCGCAGTCGAGAAGGCGGTAGAACAGCTTAGCCGCGGACTTGGAGGTGGCGGCACGGAGAACGAACACCCCGTTCACAAACTTGTTGTAGTGGTAGAGCCGCGCGTCCTGAACGGAAGCGATGTAGCTCAGCGCCGGAACCGGGGACGAGGGGTCGGCAGACTTTGCCGATGACGCCCTCACCTCCGCGAGCATCGAGCGGACATCCGCCTCCAGGGGCATAAGGCCGCACGGAGCCGCCTGAAAGTGATGGTGGTCGGGAGCCGAGGCACCGGAATGCGGGCCGTTGTAGAAGAAAGTGTAGGCCTGATATTTCTTGGAGAGGTCGAGGATGTCGATGTAGCGCTGCCGGATGGACTGCTCGCAGTGGCGTGTCATCGCGATGACCAAATGGTCGGGAAAAATCGGGTACGGGTTGAGCAGGATGTCGTATTTCTTGCCCTTGCGCCCCTCGAAGCGGATGAAGGTCTGCTCGGGGAAGCGGTTGCAGAAGAAGCAGGGGCGTCTGGCCACCGAGGCATTGTCAAGCTTGGCGGCGGACGAAATCATCCTCGCCGGGTTGTGCTGCACCGTCACGTCAAGCCCGCCGACTGTCAGCGTCTTGGTCTTCACGTTCTTGAGCGCCCGGAAGTTGGCACAGGCGAGCGGCCAGCATGAGAGCTGGTCATTGACAAACTTCTGTATCTCGTTGTTCTCTTTCATCTTGTCAGCATTTCTTCATGTCCTCGCCATAGTCGATGCCGCCGTCATTTCCGGCGTCCCCCTGACCGGCGGCATTGCGTCCGATTCGGGAGAGCAGCTCGGCCGTGCGCAGGCTGTCCTTATAGAGGTTGTTCGCGTTCTGTCTCTCGATGCTCAGCGCGGCGTCGGAATTTCCGCTCCAGCGGCGGCAGAAGTACAGGGACTCGTAAATCCGTCCGAGGCGGTACTGCCCCGAGAGGCGCAGTCCGACGGCATAGTCTTCCCCATAGCTGGTGTTCGGTAAATGAATCTTCCTCAGGATGTCGGTCCTGAATGCGCGAGGGGCGCCGAGACCGTTGATTCTCAAGGCGTTGTTATGTCCGTTTCCGTCCGTCCACTCGCGGTGTGCGACAAGTCCGGGAGGGAGCGGCGAGAGGTCAAAGTCCGTAATCGTGTATGAGCCGACGAGCATTGCGCAGCGCTGCGAGCGGAATCCGGAGACAATTTTGACGAGCGTGTCCGGTCCCGAATAGATGTCGTCGCTGTCGAGCTGCACGGCATAGAGTCCGCAGCGAGGGCTGTCAATGGCGACGTTCCAGCATCCTCCGATTCCGAGTCCCCTCTCTTCCGGGATTATGTGTATGAGCCTGTCGTCACCCCTTGCGAGGTCGTCGAGGAGTTCCGTCGTCCCGTCAGTCGAATGATTGTCTATGACAATGACGTTGAAACTGAAGTCACAGCACTGCGAGAGGGCGCTCCTCACGGCATCGCCGACGGTATTCACGCGGTTGAAAACAGGTATAACGACAGACGCGACGACCGGGAAACCGCCATGTCCCGTCATGCCGCGGGTTTCATCGCCGTCCGTTCCGGAAAACGCCGCTCCGGCTTCAGGCTCAGGCGCATCGGGACGCGGGCCGAGCCATGCGCCGAGCCGTTTCAGATGCGCGGTGCAGGCCGCCTCCATCTCCAGCTGGGCTTCCCTGTTTGAAGACTTCACGTAGTCGAACTGCTTTTCGCCGCTCGTCCGGAGGTCCGCCTCCTCATATTCATAGAGGTATTCCCTGATGTGGAATAGGGAGCAAAGACGCAGGCGCAGGTCGTAAAGCGCGGCGTGACAGTAGTTTGCCTCGGATTTCTGCTGCGCAAGAGCCTGGGTGAAGGAAGAGGTCCGGAAAAGAACCGCCGGCCCGAAGTCGAAGTCGTCGCGGAGGGAACCGGCCTGGCAGTCAATCAACGGGTGAAGGCTGCCGTTCTCAATGCAGTCGGCGTAGAGCATATCCGCTCCGGTCGCATCGGCAATCTGCACGAAGCGTTCAAGCGCGTGCTGCACGGGACGGACACGGTATTTCCCCGAGCAAAGGAGAAAATAGGGCGTCCCGACGGACGAGACCACGCGAGAGAGTTCGTCTGTGTTTCCGGGGGTATTTGTGTATATTATTGATATTCCGTTCATTTGCATAATTCCGTCTGTTCGCATAATCCCGTAAATTCAGAGCAGCGCAATCAGTTTGTCACGTATATTCCCGAATTCCATTTCAAAGTTGGGGGTAAGTATGCCCTTCCCCATCGCATCGTCAATCTCCCCGAGCGTCCAGAAGCGTCCCTCCGCGACCTCGTCAAGGTCCGGCCGTATGTCGAATGAGCCGACGGCGGCGAAGATGTTCACAAGCTCGCGTTCACGGACGGAATCGTAGGGATATGTCCCGATATAGACGGGGTTGAAGCGCGTCAGATGCAGTTCTTCCATCGACTCGCGCAGCAGCGCCTCGACGAGGCTTTCCCCGTAGCCGACGTGCCCCCCGACCGCCGTGTCCCATTTTCCGGGCTGTATGTCCTTTTTCATGGAGCGTTTCTGGAGGTATATCCTCTCCTCGCGGTCGATTATGTGAAGATGCACGACGGGGTGCAGGAGCCGCGACCCGCCATGACAGTATTTCCTTTCGGCACGACCGATGACAAGGCCGCTCTCCTCGACGACGGGAAAGACCTCGTCCTCGATTCGCCTCTCGCGCGGGGAGTCGGCGGTGAGTCCGGGAAGCATCGGGGCCGGTTCGACGGGATATATCAGTTCGAACATCTGCTACAGTTTATAGTTTATGATTTCAAGTTCCTCCGGAGTATAGAGCAGCGTGTCGAGGAAGTCCGGGAAGCAGTTGACCAGCAGCACGAAGACCCCGAAGAGCACCGCGGCGGCAAGGAGCAGCGACAGCAGCACGATCAGCACCACCTTCGCAGGGGATTTTTGCTTTTTGGTCGGCTCTGGTGTCGGTTCTGGAGCAGGGTCTGGAACCGTTTCAACTTCCTGTTCTACGATTGGCTCAGACACTGGTTCAGCAACTGGCTCAACAACCGTTTCAGGAAGCGGTTCTGGTGCAGGGTCAGGGATTGGCTCAACAACCGTTTCAGGCTCCGGCTCAACAATCGGTTCTGGCACCGGCTCAGGAGTTGGTTCAGGAACTGGCTCAACTTCCGGTTCTACAATTGGCTCAGTTTCCGGTTCAGCGGTCGATTCCGTAACCGGTTCGGAATGGAGTATGTCGTCAATTCCGCTCATCGTGTCCGAAAGCTCCTTCTCCGTCTCCTTATGGGTCTTGAGCGACAGCGGCTGAAGTCCGAAGCCCTCAGGATAGATGTCAAGAGCCTCATCGGCAACGAAAAACAGATTGTTCTCCCGCGTTGCCCGGAGCCGCCCGAGCCCAGGGAACACGATGACCTTACGCGCATAAAGCACCTCCTTCATCTCCGAAAGAAAATCGGTCATGATGCGCCTCGCCGCCTCTTCCGTGACATCATTCGCCCGTGCATAGAGCTGAACAAGCAGATTTCCGTCATCAGGCTGGCTTCTGAAATAGAGCTTCCTGTAAGGCGGATTTATCGTATAACCCCTGTCGGAGAAGCTCGCCGGCACAATTTCGGCAACAAAGCACCCCACTCCCGGCAGGGCAACCCTGTCATGTTCCAGAATGAGGTCATACACCATTTTTGAAAGAAGGTCAATGTCCATACGGCGCGTGTGTTTTCAAACGTAGAAATCGTCAAAAAATGCTCCTCTGTCCGAGGCAATCCATTTTTCTCATATTTCTTACAAATGTAATAAATTTTTCCATAAGCCACGGCCGCGCCCCCTCATTTGTCATTATCTACCCTCAAAAACCGAGATAATGACACATTTACAGCCCAAAATTTGTCATTATCTCACATTTTTACCCCACATAATGACAAAAGTATAGATTATTTTCATACCTTTGCACCATCTCAAAAAGGAGAAAACATGAACGGGACAATTATAGGGAGGAAATTTGAGCGCGAATTGCTGGCAGATGCCGTAAAATCACAGGAATCGGAACTGGTGATTGTCTATGGCAGGAGGCGTGTCGGAAAGACATATCTGGTCAACCAGTTCTTTGACAATGCCTACACATTCAAACACACCGGAGTGTTCCAGAAGAACACAGGAACTCAACTTGAACGGTTTGCGTCTTCATTGGAAGAATATTCCGGAAAAACGGTCGCGACACCGGAAAACTGGTACAAGGCCTTTGACCTGCTGAAGCTCTATCTCAAATCCGTACAAAACGGGAAAAAGATTGTGTTCATCGATGAAATGCCGTGGCTTGACACCCCAGGGTCGGACTTCGTGTCCGCGCTGGAAGCGTTCTGGAACGGATGGGCAGCAGCGGAAGGCGACATTGTCGTAATAGCCTGCGGAAGTGCCACATCGTGGATGACCGACAAATTACTGGGAGACCGCGGAGGACTCTTCAATCGCTCCGCAACGAGGATTTTCGTCCGCCCGTTCACGCTGAACGAGACGGAGCAATACCTGAAATCACGTGGATTTGAACTGACCCGATATGACATTGCGGAGTGCTACATGATAATGGGAGGCATTCCTTTTTATCTGAAGCAGCTGAACCCGCGCTGGTCTCTGGCTCAAAACATAGACAACATCTTTTTCAGAGAAAAGGGGCTTCTGTGGGATGAATTTGACCACCTCTACAGCACTTTGTTCCAGCAGGCCGACACCCATATCGCCGTGGTCGAGGCGCTTTCAAAGAAACGGATGGGCATGACACGCAAGG
>CAVBPI010000077.1:0-9422 GCA_963596955.1 bacterium
CTCTGCAGCTGAACGAGGATGTCGTGAAGATGGTCGAGTTCGCGCAGAAGGGACTGCTCACCGAGGAGGGACAGCCGTTCGTTGACTTCACGATTGAGGACTCCGACGGGAAGACGGTTTCATTCTCGGATTTTGTAGGAAAGGGCAAATATGTGCTCGTGGATTTCTGGGCGAGCTGGTGCGGCCCTTGCAAGAGGGAGATTCCGAACATCCGCAAGGCTTACGAGACCTACGGGCCGAAAGGGCTTGAGGTTCTGTCAGTTGCGGTATGGGACAAGCCGGAGGACACGAAGGCGGCCGCTGCGGCTCACGGCGTCGTTTGGCATCAGATTATCAACGCGCAGCGCATCCCGACCGACATCTACGGCATTCAGGGAATCCCGCAGATTATGCTCTTCGGATCGGACGGCACAATTCTCAAGAGGGACCTCCGCGGCGAAGGCATTGAAGAGGAACTGAAAAAGTATTTTGACTGACATCTTCGGTCGAGCGAAAGCATTCAGGAAAGAAACTGTCATCTCGAAAGAAAGGGAACAACACTGTCATCTCGAACGAAAGAAAACAACGCTGTCATCTCGAACGGAGTGAGAGATCTTTGTGCCAAGACAAAATACAGAATAAAGATTTCTCACTTCATTACATTTCGTTCGAAATGACAGCAGGGGGGGATTTCGGTTGAATGACAGGAGGGGGATTTCGGTTGAATGACAGATGAGGAACTTCGGTTGAAACAACAAAGAAATTTTGTTAATGAAGAAAAACTTTGAGCACAAGGGTGATTTGGTACGGCCGAAGAAGGCACTGGGCCAGCACTTTCTCACGGACTTGAGCGTCGCGCAGAAGATTGCGGACGCTCTTGTTGTGGAAACCGTTGGCGAGGCGGCTCCTGAGGCGGGTGCAGGCCATGCCGCCGGTGCCGCAGCGCTTATGCCTGTGCTGGAAATCGGTCCCGGAATGGGCGTGCTGAGCCAGTATCTGCTGGAGCGCGGGGACATTGACCTGAAGATGATTGAGATTGACCGCGAGTCGGTGGATTATCTGCTCGTGCATTTCCCGAAGGCGGCCGGGAGAGTGATTGAGGGGGATTTCCTCAAGATGAACCTGTCCTACTTCTTTCCGCCGAAGCCAGCTGCCTCGGGCTCAGACAGTTCCGTGAAAGGAAAGGGACATGACGCCGCCACAGGCACCTTCGCCGTCATAGGCAACTTTCCCTACAACATCTCCTCGCAGATTTTCTTCCGCATCATCGACCACAAGGACAGCATCCCGCAGGTGGTCTGCATGATTCAGAAGGAAGTGGCCGAGCGCATCGCCGAGAAGCCCGGCAGCAAGACCTACGGCATCCTCTCTGTGCTCCTTCAGGCGTGGTATGACATCGAATACCTCTTCACCGTCGGCGAGGGCGCGTTCAACCCTCCCCCGAAGGTCAAGTCCGCCGTAATCCGCCTCCGCCGCAACTCCCGCACAGACCTCGGCTGCGACGAGAAGCTCTTCAAGGCCATAGTCAAGACATCATTCAACCAGCGTCGCAAAACCCTGCGCAACAGCCTAAAGCCGTTCGTCTCCGACAAGGCAGCCCGCGAAGGCTGGACTCCGGAGCAAACCGCCGGCTTCCTCTCCAACCCCGTCTTCGAACTCCGCCCCGAACGCCTCGGCGTCGAAGATTTCATATCCCTGACACTGCTGTTTTCTTAGGACGGGAATATTATTCGACACCCGCGAATACATAATCATATCCACGAACCATTTTCATTTGAAAATATTATCCCACAAAAGCAATTATTTGTTAATTTTGTGGGATTTTTGGTTTGTGAAATATATAAACTTACGAAATATGTACAGGACAAAGACTTGCGGTGAGCTGAGGCTTGCCGATGTTGGAGAGACGGTAACGCTGGCCGGATGGGTGCAGAAATGCCGTAAACTCGGGGGAATGACTTTCATCGACCTCCGCGACAGGTACGGAATCACGCAGCTTGTGGTGGAGGAGAGCGCGGAAGAGGGACTTACGCAGACTGCGGGCTCGCTCGGACGCGAATATGTGATTCAGGCAACGGGAAAGGTTGTAGAAAGAGCGAGCAAGAACCCTAAGATGCCTACCGGTGACATCGAGATTGAGCTGTCCGGAATCAAGGTGCTCAACAAGGCTCAGACGCCTCCTTTCACGATTGAGGACGTGAGCGACGGCGGCGAGGAGCTCCGCGCGAAGTACCGCTACCTCGACCTGCGGCGCAACCCGCTCCGCAAGGCGCTCGAACTCCGCCACAGGATTGCGCATGAGGTCCGCAACTACCTCGACGCGCAGAACTTCCTCGAAATCGAGACGCCTTACCTCATCAAATCGACTCCGGAGGGAGCGCGCGACTTCGTGGTTCCTTCACGAATGAATCCGGGACAGTTCTACGCGCTGCCGCAGTCTCCGCAGACCTTCAAGCAGCTTCTGATGGTGGCCGGCTACGACCGCTACTTCCAGATCGTGCGCTGCTTCCGCGACGAGGACCTCAGGGCCGACCGTCAGCCGGAGTTCACGCAGATTGACTGCGAGATGTCGTTCGTGGAGCAGGAGGACGTGCTCAACACCTTTGAGGGAATGATGAGGACGCTCTTCAAGAACGTTCTTGACGTGACCATCCCTAACCCTATCCCGAGGATGAGCTGGTACGACGCGATGGACAACTACGGCTCCGACAAGCCGGACATCCGCTACGACATGAAGCTCCACGAAATCACCGACCTCGCGCAGGGACACAGCTTCTCGGTGTTCGACTCCGTCGAGTATGTGGGAGCGATTGCCGTCAAGGGATGCGCGGAATACACCCGCAAGCAGATTGACGAGCTCACCGAGTGGGTCAAGAGGCCTCAGGTGGGTGCAAAGGGACTGGTTTATATAAAGCTCAACGCGGACGGGACAGTCAAGTCCTCGATTGACAAGTTCTTCACGGCCGAGGAGCTCAAGGGCATCGCCGGAAGGCTCGGAGCGGAGGCAGGAGACCTCATTCTCGTGCTCTGCGGCTCGAAGAGGAAGACCCAGACACAGCTCGGTGTGCTGCGCATAGAGATGGGCAACAGGCTCGGACTTCGCGACCCGCACAATTTCGCGCCGCTCTGGGTGGTGGATTTTCCGCTCCTCGAATGGGACGACGAGACCAACCGCTTCTACGCGATGCACCATCCGTTCACCGCGCCTAAGCCGGAGCATCTTGATTGGTTCTACAGCAACAAAAAGGAAGACCTCGAAAGGGTCTGCGCCAACGCATACGACTTCGTCCTCAACGGCACGGAGCTCGGAGGCGGTTCAATCCGTATCCACGAGGCCGACGTTCAGGAGAGGATGTTCGAGGTCCTCGGCATCAGCAAGGAGGACGCGGACTACAAGTTCGGCTTCATCATCAACGCCTTCAAGTTCGGAGCACCGCCTCACGGAGGCCTCGCGTTCGGTTTCGACCGTGTCTGCGCGCTCTTCGGCGGCCAGGAGACAATCCGTGACTACATCGCGTTCCCGAAGAACAATAAGGGGCGTGACGTTATGATTGATTCGCCTTCTCAAATCGATCAGATTCAAATGGACGAATTACATTTAAAGTCCACTTTCGGTGAATAAAGAATGCTTGCCCGTGCGGGCGGATGAGAATTTGGTGGAGGCCGGTTGTGACGAGGCGGGAAGAGGGCCGCTCGCGGGACCGGTCTTTGCCGCCTCTGTGATTCTGCCGCCGGATTTCAGGCATCCGCTGCTGAACGACTCGAAGCAGATGAGCGAGAAGGAGCGGGACGAGCTGCGGCCAATAATCGAGAAGGAGGCCGTCGCATGGGCTGTGGAATGCGTGAGCGCCGAGGAGATTGACAGGATTAACATTCTGAACGCTTCGATTGTCGGGATGTGGCGCGCGACGGTTCGTCTGGGCCTGATGCCGGATGCGCTGATTATCGACGGCAACAAGTTCCGACCGATTGACCGTCTGCCGGAAGCCGCACTCGAATCCCCGTTTGAAGGCGGTGCACTGAAAGAGTATATCCCCCTATGGAAGGACATGAAATGGCAGACTTTCGTGGGAGGAGACGGACGTTTCGCGTCGATTGCGGCGGCTTCGGTGCTCGCGAAGACATGGAGGGACGAATATATGCGCAGGATTGCAAATGAATATCCCCGGTACGGATGGGACAGGAACATGGGGTATCCGACGCACGAACACATTGAGGCGATACGGGAATATGGATATACGCCATACCATCGCAAATCGTTCCACGTCAAGGAATTAGAAACAACTTTATTTTGATTGACATAATGAAAAAAATTCTCATTTCTACGCTGGCGGCATTGGCCGTTATGACGGGGTCCGCGATTACGGCGATGGCGGACGAAGGTATGTGGCTGCTGCCGCTGCTGGAGAAGATGAACGCCAAGGACATGAAAAAACATGGCTGCAAGCTTGCGCCGAAACAGATTTACAACGCTGACGGGGTGTCGCTGAAGGACGCCATCGTCCAGTTCGGAGGCGGCTGCACGGGCGAAATCATCTCTGACGAGGGGCTGCTCGTGACGAACCACCACTGCGGATATTCGCACATTCAGGCGCTCAGCAGCGTGGAGCACAACTACCTTCAGGACGGTTTCTGGGCAATGAGCCGCAACGAGGAGCTTCCGTGCCAAGGACTTACGGTGAAGTTCCTTGAATCCGTGACGGACGTGACGGACATCCTTTCGACGGCGGAGGCTCAGGCACGCGAGACTTACAAAGACAGCGTGAATGTCGATGCGCTTGTGGCAAAGGCGGTCGAGGCCAAGGAAGCGGAACTGGTGAAGGCCGCCGACAAGGAGCACGCCGGCTGCTCTTCCATGGTCGTTCCGTATTACAACGACAATCTGTTCTACCTCGTGACATATAAGATTTACAGGGACGTGCGTTTCGTCGGCGCTCCGCCTTCTTCAATCGGAAAGTTCGGAGCCGACACCGACAACTGGATGTGGCCGCGTCACACCTGCGACTTCTCTATGTTCCGCGTCTATGCCGGAGCGGACAACGAGCCGGCGGACTACAGCACCGAGAATGTTCCGCTCAGGCCGAAGAACCATCTGAAAATCTCGCTCAAGGGCGTACAGGAAGGGGACTTCACCATGATTATGGGGTATCCGGGACGCACAAACCGCTTCGCCACTTCGGAGGAGCTGAAGGAGATGCTCCAGGAGAACGACATCCGCATCGAGGCCAGGACGCTGCGCCAGGACCTCATGATGGAGGATATGCTCGCGGATCCGAAGGTGAAGATTCAGTATGCGAGCAAGTACAGCGGCTCTTCAAACGGATGGAAGAAATGGAAGGGAATGAAGCTGGCGTTCGACAAGCTGAATGTCATCGGAAGGGCCATGCTGGAGGAGGACAAGTTCCGCGAGTGGGTCGCCGCAGATGCCGAACGCACGGAAAAGTACGGGACTGCTCTTGACGGGATTGCCGCGGCCGTGAACGGAGCGAGGGATGCCAACCTGCTCTCTACCTGGCTTGTCGAGACTGTCTATCGCAGTGAAATCAGCCTTGCTTCGGTGGAGGCGTTCGCGGCATATATGCAGACACTGAAGGAGACTCAGGACAGCACGCTCGCTCTCGGAGCGACTGTTGATGCGCTGGATGGCTTCTACAAGGACTACTCCCTGCCGACCGACAGAAAGATTACCGAGGCGATGCTCCGCCTCTATCACGAGAGGGTGGATTCAAGCCATTGGATATTAAAGAATTACAGCGAGGAGTACCTGCACGCCTACATCGACACTCTGTTCACCGGGAGCATCTTCACTTCCGAGGAGAAGGCCGTGGCGGCTATTTCCGCAAATGGAATGGATGCCGTCAAGGACGACCCGGCATTCAGGCTCTATGCCGGATTCATCGCTCAGTACCGCCCTTGCCGGACAGAAGGCAGCAAGTTCCTCCGCGAGTCGTACAAGGCGAAGAAAGCATACACGGCAGGCCTTCTGGAATGGAAGAAGGGACAGCCGTCCTACCCTGACGCGAACTTCACGATGAGGCTCACATACGGCAACGTGATGGGATACTCCCCTGCCGACGCCGTTGAGTATGAGTACTATACGACGCTCGCGGGCGTGATGGAGAAGGAAGACCCGGACAACTGGGAGTTCGTGGTTCCGGAGAAACTGAAGGAGCTCTATTATGCCAAGGATTTCGGACAGTACGCGATGAAGGACGGCCGAATGGCTACCTGCTTCCTGAGCAACAACGACATCACGGGAGGCAACTCCGGCTCGCCGATTATGAACGCGAAGGGCGAGCTCATCGGTCTCGCGTTCGACGGCAACTGGGAGTCGATGAGTTCGGACATCATGTTCGAGCCGAATCTCCAGCGGTGCATCAATGTTGACATACGGTATGTGCTTTTCATCGTCGATAAGTTCGGCGGGGCAAAATATTTGATAGATGAAATGGATATTGTAAAATGATTACAGAACAGGAAATACTTGAATATCTGAAGGATGTGCAGCATCCGGCGAAGGGCGACAAGAGCATCGTGGAACTGGGGATGGTGGAGAAAGTCGTCGTGGAGCCGCTTGAGGGCGAGGCAGTGCGCGTAACCGTGACGCTCGGCTTCAGCAGGCACCGCGACCCGCTCGCCGAATATCTCATCGGCAGCACCAAGGCTGCAGTCATACGCCACTGTCCGGCGGGTTCCGAGGCGGAAGTGCTCACGGTCATCAAGGATGAGCCGAAACCGAAAAAGAAGCCGGGACTTGACCTCGGTCTTGAGGAGCTTGCGAACGTGAAGCACATCATCGGGATAGCGTCAGGCAAGGGAGGCGTCGGCAAATCCACCGTCGCGGTGAACCTTGCGGTAGCGCTCGCCCGTCTCGGCTACAAGGTGGGAATGGCGGACGCGGACGTCTATGGGCCTTCCGTTCCTAAGATGACCGACACCGAGAGAGAGGTGCCGGGGTCATTCCAGATTCCGGGAGGCGAGCCGGGCGAGGAGCCGAAGGACGTGATTATGCCGATTGAGAAATACGGCGTGAAATGGATGTCCATCGGCTATTTCGCAAGTCCCGAACAGGCGCTCATCTGGCGCGGTCCGATGGCCTGCAACGCGCTCAAGCAGATGATTCTGCAGGTTCGCTGGGGCGAGCTGGACTTTCTGCTGATTGATATGCCTCCGGGAACTGGCGACATCCACATCAGCCTCGTCCATGACATTCCGCTGAGCGGAGCCGTGATAGTCAGCACGCCTCAGGCCGTGGCGCTCGCCGACGTTGAGAAGGGAGTCAATATGTTCCGCAACGAGAACGTGAACAAGCCGATTCTCGGACTGGTGGAGAACATGGCATGGTTCACTCCGGCGGAACTCCCGCAGAACAAGTACTACATCTTCGGCAAGGACGGGGGCAAGACGATGGCGGAGAAATACGGCATCGACCTCCTCGGCCAGATTCCGCTCGTCCAGAGCATCCGCGAAGACGGCGACAACGGCACCCCGGCGGCCCTCGGCACCGGTCCCGAATCCATAGCCTTCCTCACTCTCGCCGAAAAACTCGCCGCCAAGCTCAATTAACAGGCCTGCGACGCACACAAACCGCGCGGTAAGTCGATGAAAAAGTGATTTTCCGCGCGGTTTATCTTTCACAACGCTGCGGAAAGTCGAAAAAATATTAACTTTCCGCAGCGTTTATATCGCCAAACCGCGCGGTAAGTCGATATTTTCACTAAATTTGCAGACGAGAAATGCGACTAAACTTTTTATTGCAATGAAGATAACAGGACGAGACAGCGAGATGGAACAGCTCCGGAGACTGTATGAGGCACATTCCCCTGAGTTTGTTGTCGTATATGGAAGGAGGCGCGTCGGCAAGACATTTCTGGTAAACCAGTTCTTCAAGGACAACTTTACATTCAAGGTGACAGGGCTGGCAAAAAAGGACAAGAACGCGCAGCTGCTCAACTTCGGCGAGGCGCTCAAGCGACAAGGGTCCCCGCTATGTCCGATTCCCCAGAGTTGGAATGAAGCGTTCGGCAGCCTAAGGACGCTGATTGAGAACTCCGGCAAGACAGGAAAGAAAGTAGTGTTCATTGACGAACTGCCATGGATGTACACGCCTCGAAGCGAACTCGTCACTGCAATAGAGCATTTCTGGAACGACTGGGGATGCACCCGCGAAGACTTGTTGCTTATCGTATGCGGCTCCGCTACATCATGGATAACGAAAAATATCCTCAGAAACAAGGGAGGTCTGCACAATCGCGTGACGTCGAAGATATACCTCCGTCCGTTCAATCTCGCCGAATGCAGGGATTATCTCACGGAGGCAGGTTTTCGTTATGAAGAGAAGGACATCGCTGAATGCTATATGATTATGGGAGGAATCCCATATTACCTGAGCCTTCTCGACAAGGGGCTTAGCCTCGCGCAGAATGTCGATAGGATGTTTTTCCGGAGAAACGGGAAGCTCGACGGAGAATTTCAGAATCTCTATGCGTCTCTGTTCGATAACAGCGAGCCGTATCTCAAGGTCATCGAGGCGCTGAGCAGGAGGAATTACGGAATGACCCGGAATGAGATTATCGAACTGACCGGACTCGCCGACGGAGGTGGGCTAAGCGCGATTCTGTCTGACCTTGACAGCTGCGACATCATCCGGAAATATCGTGCGTTCGGCAAAAAGGAAAATGACGCGATATACCAGCTGACGGACTTCTACACCATATTTTACTATAAATTCATCAAAAAGTACGGAACTTCGGACAAGGATTTCTGGGCATATCAGACAGCCACTCCGACGCACAGCGCATGGGCAGGAATCGCATTCGAGCAGCTGTGCATTCTCCATCATCTCCAAATCGAGAAAAGGCTCGGAATATTCGGCATGCTCACGGAAACTTTCTCCTGGCGTTCAAAGGATGCCCAGATTGACATGATTATCAAGCGGGCGGACAAGGTGATAAACATCTGCGAAATGAAGTGGTGGGACGGCCCGTTCACGATTTCCAGAAAATACCGTGAAGCATTGGAAGACAAAATCGAGTCTTTCCGCTCCCAATTAAAATTGCGGCGCACGCTCCACCTCGTAATGGTCACCACCTTCGGCCTCCGCCACAACGAATACAGCGGAATTGTTCAGAATGAAGTCACGATGCACGACCTGTTTGAGAAATAGGAAAGACACGGCACTCCTCTGGGAACTCCTTTTGCATCTCATTGGACAGGACTGACGGTCAACTCTTGTTTTTTCTGTACTCGTTCGGTGTGCAGCCCGCCATATTCCTGAACCAGCGGCTGAAATGCTGCGGGTAGGGAAAGCCAAGCTCGTATGCAATCTCGCTGATTGATTTCGAGGAGTTAAAAACGCGCTCTTTCGCAATATTCAGCATCTTGTTCCGGATGTGCTTCAGGGCGGACATTCCGGTCTCCTTCCTCAACAAGTCTCCAAGATA
>CAVBPI010000078.1:0-9400 GCA_963596955.1 bacterium
GCATACCCCCCCCGACGATTTTTTTAGTTTCAGTGTTTTTCATATTCATAAACATTTAATTTTCAACCATTTAATTATTCATAGAACCAATTAGAACAAGCCATGCCTACTTAACATACCGCACCGCGGCGTAGGACAGGCACGAACGCTTCACATTCTGGATGGTCGTTCCGTCGTATGAGATAGAAAGCAGGCCGTCGTAGCCGGAAATGTCCTTCGCCGGCATAAGACGGACATAGACTGCTTCCTTTCCGAAGAGGTCGGCGGTGACAGGCAGGGTGAAGGACATATTCTTCGCGCCCGGGCAGTGGTACTGGCGGTAGGAGCCGTTCTTAGGATAGTCGGGAACGGTGTAGGTCCATTCGGTGCCGACGGAGGTGTGCTGGACGAAGGTCCCGGTGTAGGAATCGGCCGTTAGAGTGTGCCAGGTCTCGCCGTCGGTCGAGTATTTCAGCCACCAGTAGCGCGGCGCTCCGACGTCGGCGCCCACGGTGTTGAACGCGGCCACCTGCACTGAGAGAGGGGCGTTCGACTCGGTGAGTCCGGCTGTGGAGAACTCAATCTGCCAATAGTATTCGTCGAGCTTCGGGTCGGCGTGGTTGCCGGAACACCAATAGGCGCCGAACCATGCGGGACCCTCGGTCTGGGAGACCACTCCTGAGGCGGTGCCTGAAAGAGGACCGAGGGAACTCCAGTCCTGGCTCGGGGAGACAACCTCGCCGGATGCGGCTTTAAAATAGCCGAGTCCAGGCTTGTTGAACACATCGGCAAAAGTGGCCCACTCGCAGAGAACGGCAGAGAACGGCTCGTCGTCGAGGGCGATGTCGGCGCGTCCCTGAGGACGGATCTGGTAGCGTCCGATGTTTCCGAGCCCGGTCACATAGTCCTCCAGACGGGTGTCGGCGGCGGCCTCGGTGCTGTTCCACTCGAAGTTGTCGCAGGTCTCGTTCACGATGATTCCGCTCACGCTGCCGCTGCCCTGCGGAAGTCCCCTGCCGTCACGCGCCCATGCGGCGGTGGTGTTGGTCAGGAGGTAAATCGTGCTGCCCGCCTTGTCGAGAAGCGGCATCGGGTACTTGTTGATTATGCTGCTGCGGGTGTTGTCAATCGGGACGAACGCGCCCTTGGAAACCGGAATTTCGCAGCCGGTGAGCGTCACGAGGGTGTTTATGTCGCTATCGGTAAGTTCTTTGATGGACTTTGCGCGAGGCGTGATGTCGGACTCGCTGCCGGATGCGGCGGAAACGATGTCGTAGGCCTTGAGACCCGTGACGGTGTAGTGCTCAGGGTCGGTGTGGCGGATGAGTTTCCTGCCGCGGAGCGAAATCGTCGCGAGGTCGTATCTCTTGAGCGAGAGCGCGTCCTCGGAGTCGAAGATGAGCTTGACGCCGTATGCCTCGCCTTCTTCCGTGCTCTGGAGATATACTGTCCTGTCGGCGAGGGTGAGGTCCTGAATGATTACGGACATATTCTCGTTAGGGGCGGCGTTGCCTTCGGAGTTGTCGCTGATGACACGGCCGGTGAGGGCGTATGGTTTCAGGATTATGCCGTCGGCGTCGAGGTCGCTGCCGTCAGGGTCAGCATCGTCGAACGCGAGGGAGCGGAGTCCGCCGACCGTGAGCGGAACTGTCTTGACGTCGTCGCGCGTGCCCTGGGTGACATAGAGCCTTGCGGTGATGGCGCGTCCGACATTGTCGGTGGAAGTGAGCTCGATGATGGCAGTGCGCGGAGTGTCGCCGAGGTTTTCGCGGACGGCATAAATGAATGTGCCGTCGGAAGTGACCTTGGAGAGGGGTTCCTCAATCCAGTCGCCGCCGTCGGGATAGATGACGCTGCCGCTGATTTTTTCGACAGGGATGACGGTCTCGAACCGGGCCGACTGCGCTCCGTTTTCAAACGGGACGGTGACGTTCCTCTCGGCAAAATGGAAGGTCGCGTCCTCGGCTCCGCCCTGAATGAGGCTCAGGAGCAGTTCGCGCCGACCGCTGGTGAGGCGGATGTCAGCCTTGCGCTCGCGTCCTGGGTTTGCGGCAAATGAGACCTCGATTTCATTGTCTCCGGTCCAGCGTAAGGCGGAGAGGGATGCCCAGTCGCCGCCTTCGATGATTTCGGCGGTCACTTCCGATGATGCGATGACGACGTAGGACGTGCTCCCCTCGGCGGCATCGACCACGACTTCCGGGGCGCGGCATCCGAGTTCCGTCACCTCAATGAATTCCGGCTGCCGTTCGCAGGCTGTCAGAAGCGACAAGAGAAAGAATATGTATAATATCTTTTTCATTTTTGAATATTTTATCAGTTTATATCGTATTGACGGAGGATGAAGACATCAGAGGGAACCACCAAAACGCTATCGCGTTTCGGTCCCCCACGTGTGCGTGGACCAACACCCTCTGATGTCTCCAACCTCCTTTCATTACTCTCCGTACTCCTCATTGGTTAATACTCCGCCTGACGCGGCAACCTGGTCGGCCGGAATAGGCCAGTAGCGGTTGCAGGGGCGGACATTGCGGCTGATGAGGGAGCCGGTGTTGTACTGCGAGGTGCGCTCGTACCAGATGCCCCAGCGAACAAGGTCGAACTTGCGGTTGTACTCGCCGAGGAGCTCCTTGGCGCACTCGCGGCGGATTTCCTCCATGAGCAGGTCGGTGTTGCCTCCCACGTCAGCAAGAGTGAGGTCCGGAAGAGCGGCGCGGCTGCGGGTCATGTTCAGGCAGCGCAGGGCCTCGGAGGTGTTCCCGAGCATCAGCTGCGCCTCGGCAAGGCCGAGAACCGCTCCGGCATAGCGGAAAATCTTGTAGTTGTTCGCGTCGCGGGTGCTGCGCATATCCGGGCACCAGAACTTGTTGCCGAGCCAAGGCGTGCTCGCCTGGTTCATCCTGTTCCATGAGCCGTCGTCCCTGCGGAGGCCGAAGAACATCACTTCCTTCTCTCCCGCCCTTCCGGCATCGTCAGGGTCGTAGCCGTACCAGCGCCATGCAAGGTTGCCGGAACCGCCGCGGGCCTTGTCCGCGTCGTTGGAGTATTCGCCGGAGCGGAGGTCGGGGGAGGAATACGGAAGCAGGTTCTGGCACAGGTACGGGGTCGGACGCGCCGAAGTGTAGGTCTGCGAGTGGGCGCCAAGCTCCGGGATGCCGATGCCGTAATAGACATCGGAGATGATTTCCTCCTGCGCGAACTCGTCGCTCACGATGTTCTGAGCGCGAAGAGGGGTGGTCCAGCTCGCTAGCGTGCCCACAATCTGGAGCCCGTTCGGCTCGTAGGTGTTCGGCACCTCCCAGATGGACTCCCGGCTGTACTTCACACTGAAAGGCACATCCGTGAGCGGGTACTGCGAAAGCTCGCCGTAAATCTCCTCAAGCTGTCCAAAAAACTCCACGGCACCGTCCCAGTCCCTGTTCCACAGGCAGAGGCGGCCTCCGAGCATGAGACCGAGGGCGCGACCCATGCGGTAGTCGGTGCCAGAGTCGTAGCTCCTGCGTGCCTCAAGCGCGGGAAGGTTGGAGCGGAGCTCGGAGATGCAGAACGCGCGCGTGTCGGCGGCGGACATCCTCGGAAGCCTGACAATCGCGGCCCGGTTGTCCTCGGTCACGCGCTCGGTGTAGAACGGCACGTCGCCGAAGGTGGAGGTCAGAAGATACCAGTAGAACGCGCGGAGCACTGACGCCTCGGCATAGAGCGGGGCGGCCTCTTCGGCGGTGGCATATCCCTCCTTCACTGCCCTGTCGATGTAGAACACCATGGAGTTGGTGCGGGAGACTCCCTGATAGCCCCTCTGCCAGACGAGCGATGCCGCGCCCGGACGTGCCGGGGCTATGTCGCACACGGCGTCAATCTGGTTATCGACGTTCAGGAACATGAGGTCGGTGTCGCACTCGCACATCTCCCAAAATCCCATGTTAGTGTAAATCAGGCGGAGCGGAGAGTAGCAGGCGTTCAGCCCGGTCTTTATCTGCTCCACGCTGCGGTAGTATTTGTCCCCCTCGGTGTAGGAGGTAATCTTTTCCTTCAGCGAGCATGAGACCGCGCCGAAGCATATCAGGGCAATATATATTATCTTTTTCATATCCATGTCCTCCCGAGGCTAAAAGTTCATCTGAAGGTTAATCACGAATGTTCTCGGACGCGGGAACGCGCCGTTGTCGATTCGGCGTGTAGTGGCGCTGGTGGAGACGTCCGGGTCAAAGCCGTTGTAGCGCTTCCACAGCAGCAGATTCTCCCCGCTCGCGCCAATGACAATGCTCTTGCACCATTTCTTCGCGATGTTGAAGCGGTAGCTCAGCGAGACCTCCTTGAGGCGGATGTAGGACGCGTCGTAAATCATGCGGTCGCTGGCGTTGTAGTCCTCCTTGCCGGCACGCGGGATGTTGGAGTCCGGATTCAGCTCCGGATCCCACGCATCGAGCATATAGCGGTACTTGTTGTAGGCTCTGGAGCCGCTTCCGGCGAGGATTTCGCTGATGTTGTAAATCTTTCCGCCGAAGGAGTAGGTCGCATAGACCTTGAGGGAGAGGTTGCCGAGAGTGAAGGTGTTCTGGAGTCCTCCATAGACCACAGGGTCGGCGTTCCCCTGATAGACGAGGTCGTCCTGGTCGAGCAGCCCGTCGTTGTTCTGATCCACATAGCGGCAGATTCCGAGCTGTTCCGTGCCCGAGCTGACGTAGGTCTTTGAAACCTTGTTTCTGTCAATCTCGTCCTGACTGTGCCATACCCCTGCGTACTGGTAGCCCCAGAGGGAGTTCACCGGATAGCCTGCGCGGTAGCCGTAGAGAGGCTGGGTGAGGTTGCGGAAGTTGGAATATGTCGGCACGAGACGGTCCTCCCCGGCGTCGATGACCAGCTGGTCGTTGTGAGAAATCGTGAACATCGTGCTCCACGAGAACTTGCGCGTGACGATGTTGCGGGTGGTGAGGGCGACCTCGATTCCACGGTTGCGGGTGTTTCCCATATTCGTGAAATATGTGTCATATCCCGTGCTCTGGTTCGTCTTCATCGCGAGGAGAAGGTCCGACGTCCTCGATTCATAAGCATCGACTTCGAGATTGACCCTTTCGCCGAACGCGGAGAAATTGAGACCTATATTATATGAGTCCGTCGTCTCCCACGTGAGGTTTCCGTTGCTCAGGCGCGTGTCGTAATATGCCAGCGGCCTGTAGTCTCCGAGCATCCATACTCCCTTGTCCGAGGTGAGGGTGGATTTCGACATATACGAGCCTATGGCATCGTTTCCGCTGCGTCCGACGCTCGCCCTGAGGGAAAGGTCATCGAGCCATGATGCGCCGGCGAGAAAGTCCTCGCGGCTGATGTTCCACCGGAGGGCGGCCGCCGGGAATATTCCCCACTTCCGGTTATCGGCGAAGTTCGAGGCGCCGTCGGCACGCATGGTGAGGGTGACGTAATATTTCTTGAGATAGTCGTAGTTCACGCGGGCGAGAACGGACATCGAGGTCTTGATGTTCTCGTAGCTGCGGTTGGTGGTGTTGCGGTCGTCGAGAAGGCCGCCGAGGTTCTTGTAGGTGACGTTGTCGTCCATGTAGCCCTCGCCGTAGAAGTAGCGGTAGTCGATGTTGGTGCGCTCCGCCGTGAATCCGGCGAGGAGGTTCAGGGTGTGACGGCGCGAGAAGGTGCGGTCGTATGTGAACGTGTTCTCGCTGAGGAATATCTGACGGTCCTGCCAGATTGCCGTGGCGGTTCCGCCGGTAAGGTTGCGCTGTGCCACCGGAAGGGTCGAAGGGGCGTAGCGCAGGGACTTGTAGCCGTCGGTCGTGAAGGAGAACTTGCTGACGAAGGAGGCGTAGCGGTTGAAGATGAGCCGCACCCAAGGGAGCAGGTTCAGGTTGGTCTGGCGCACGTCATGGTTAATCTGCTTAGCGCAGATGTACGGATTGTTGAACGGCGAGCCTCCGGATGCGTATTCCGAGCCGAAGGTGTTCCATGTGTCGTTGATTCCGAGAAGCGGGCTGAGATAGATTGCCGCCGTGCTGTTCGTTCCGGTGATTGATGCGCTGGACTTGTCGGTGCTGCGGTCGGCGTAGTAGAGACGGACGCCGGCGCGGAGCCATTTGAGCGGCTGTGTCTCGACGCTCACCCTTCCGCTGATGCGGCTGAATCCGGAGCCGATGACCACTCCCCTCTCGTTGTGGTAGCCGAAGGATGCGGAGGCGCGGGTGATGTTGGTTCCGCCTTGCGCGGAGAAGGTATAGTCCTGATACACTCCGGTCTGCGAGAGGGCGTCAATCCAGTCCGTGCCCTTGCCCTTCGCGGCAATCTCCTCGTCGGAGAAGTAGAAGTTGCGAGAAGGGTTCTCCGTTCCGTTCATGTAGTCGGAGATGTAGTGCGTCATGTTGCAGTACTTGGCGAACTCGGAGGCGTCCATAAGGTCGAGCGAGCCCATGATTCTCGAAACGCCGGCCGCAGCCTTGAGCGACGCCGTGAAGTTTCTCGAAGTTTCGCGTTCCGTGGTTATGAGTATGACTCCGTTCGCGCCGCGTGAGCCGTAGAGGGAGGTGGATGACACATCCTTGAGAACGGATATGCTCTTGATGTCCGAAGGGTTGATTTCATTGAGGTCGGAGACCGCGTCAATCACGCCATCGACGACAATAAGAGGCGCGTTTCCGGCGCTGATGGACCGCGCTCCGCGAATCTGGATGGAAGCCTCGGCACCGGGTTCTCCGGTCGATGGCATCATGTCCATTCCGGCGATGCGGCCCTGAAGCGCCGAGCTGACCGAGGATGCCGGCACGTCGGCGAGTGACTTCATGTCCACTACCGAGACAGCGCCCGTAAGGTCGGATTTCTTTGAGGTTCCGTAGGCGATGACCACCACGTCGTCGAGCTTCGCGGCCTCAGACTTGAGCACGACGTCTATCTTCGCGCGTCCGTTCACCGGTTCAAGCAGCGACTCGAAGCCGAGGCAGCTGAACTCGATGAAGCCCTCGGAGGCGACGCTGAGCTCGTACTTTCCGTCAACATCGGTCGCCGTGCCCTTGGCAGCCGCCTGTTTGTCAATCACATAGACTCCGGGCAGAGGATTGCCGTCGCTGTCCTTCACCGTTCCGCTGACCTTCACGCTCTGGGCGAAGGCCGACGCGGCTGACGAAAGGACAAGGAGAGTCAGAATAAGTATCCTTTTCATATATTCGTGTTTCATTGAAAACTTATATTGTTCGTTGCATCCGGGTTATTCGATGGTCGGCTTGTTTCCCGTGGCGTAGATTTCGCCCTTCAGAACAGCGTTGGCCGGAAGAGAGGATGATGAGCTGCATCCGCTTATCGTAACCGGAGCCAGATTGAGGATATGCGACGCGATGCCGGCAACGGAACCAAGCCCCACGGGTGTCGAAAGAGTGTTCTGGCTGATGGCGAACGCCGCGCTGCAAGTGCAGGAAGAAATCGTGGAATATCCGGTGCCGCCGACTATTCCGCCGACTATTGCACTCGCCTTGAGTGTGCCCCCGGCGCGTACTGTTCCGGCATTCGTGCAGTCCTTTACGACAGCAGGAGACGAAGCCAGCCCAATCACGACTCCGGCTATGCCGCCGACATAGCACTGGCGGGCACCGGACATTCCGGCCGAAGCACCACTGTTTATAGAAGAGCAGACATCTATTGTTCCGAGGTTTGAGCAGCCGGTTATTTCCGTATAAAACCCTGGTTTGTTATAACCGAGAATATAGCAGACCTTGTCCAGCGTGACCTGACACACACGCCCGACTATGCCGCCTATGGCATAGGAGCCCTGCGTGGTGTTGCAGAACTTGTTTTCCCAAACCGTGATGTTGCCTTCATTGACACAGTTCTTCAATGCCACAAAAGACTCGGCAGTACCGCCATAAACGCTGGCAAGGATGCCGCCCACAGCACATTTCCGCAAATCAGAAGCGGCCGTGGCCTCTTTCTTTACCGTTATGTTGCCCGCATTGCGGCATCCCTCGAATGTTCCGAGCCTGGTCGAGCCGTCAGAGCCTTTGGCATCCGGACGAAAAGCGATGCCTCCTCCCATAAACTCGTGATTTGCAGTGAAAGGCAGATTTATCTCGAAATCGGCGCTGTTGGTGCAGTCGCGCATAGTTCCGCCGTTAGCCTCAACAAGTCCGCAGAAAGTGAAGTTGGCATCGACGGTTGCGGTCAGCGCAGCCCTGTTCTCGCAGTTCTCGACCGTCCCGAGGTTGATGGCGGCAAGGCTTGCACATGAATTGGCGCTTTTCTCTGTGCGCAGTCCACCAAGTTTTAGATTCTTCACGACGCCGGTCTCAGTGATGCTCTTTATGAGCGGCTTTGTAATCGAATTGCGGGTGACGACATACCCACCGCCGTTCAGCACTCCGTCCCAGTTTTGAATCTGGGTGAGCTCGTCTGCTGAAGTGACGTTCGCCACGATTGAGACCTCACCGCTCTCCGGGTCTTTCCACGAAGAATAGTCCCCGGCGTTCACGGCAGCGGCGAAAGTGTTCCAAGACTCAGGGTCGGTGATTATCAGAGCACCGCTCGGCACGAAGGTCTGCTCCGCCCAGCCGACGATGACGCCGGAGTGCACAGCAGTGTTTTCGCGCATTTCGATGACCATCTTGCGCCCGTATTTCTCGGTAATCGTAAGGTTGAACCCATCGGCATATTCCCCCGCCGGCACGCAGAAGTTCAGTTCAACGGCCTTCGAGTCTCCGTCGGCCGAAGCGGTGCCGTCACCTGAACCATCGCTTGAGCCATCGCCAGAATCGGTCGCAAATCCGCCCTCAGGTATGGAAAGCGAAATGTTCTGCCCGGCATCAAGCGCGGTCAGTTTCCCGTCCGCGAGGTTCAGGCTGAACTTTCCTGCAAGCGGCTCGCTGAGGCTCGTGAGAGTGATGTCAGCAATCTCATATTTCCCGAAATCCACCGGAATCCTCACCACTCCGCAGAGGTTATTCAAAGTGAAGTCAGTCTCGTCCGAACGTCCGTAGAGCACGGCGGAACCGTTGGAGAAAGAGCCGGGAGTCCATTTCTGAACTGTCTGGAGAGTGATTTCGGCCGCATTGCAGTCCATCGCCCCGCAAATCCAGCTCGGATAGACCACGCCATAAGGGGCGCTGACTCCGGCCACGCTGAATGTCGCGTCGGTGACCTTGTCCCCCACCCCGTGAAGAGGCTCGGAACGCTTCCCGTTCACGGCAATGCGGTCGCCCTCGCACCAATAGACCGGACAGGATGAACCGTCAGGCTCCCCGAGAACGGTCTTTGTGAGCGCTCCGCTGCCGAGGCTGAGGCTCACGCTCTCTTCCACGGCCGGTTCGGGCTTAGGTTCAGAGCCGTTCCCTGACTTTTCACAGCCGGAGGCAGCCGCAAGAACGGCGGTCAACACGACCGCATGAAGGGTCGCCGAGGCAAAGACAGATGAAAGTTTGCTTTTCATATTCTTTTT
>CAVBPI010000079.1:0-9399 GCA_963596955.1 bacterium
CTCCATGACGTGCGGAGTGCACCACACGTCGGTGACACCAAGCGACTCCTCGAAAGCAAGCATCTCAAGCGAATCCTTTCGGTGCTGCGAGCCGTCATCGACCCCGAAGAGTATGTGCGAATGCGCATCGACGGAGCCCGAAAGAACCCCGGACTCCGCCAATGAATAACGCTTTTTCAGAAAATCGAACATGACCTGTCAAGAAATGTGATGATCCTTTGAATATTTCTGAGAATACTTCTAACTCTCGTGGCTGTCGTCGGCGTTTCCGTACCCATATCCGTAGCCGTATCCATACCCGTAACCGTAGCCGTTACCGGCCTTCGCATAAGGCTTGTAGGTCATCGGAACACCGTTGAGAACTATGCACATATGAGTGTAGCGGTTGTTCTCGTAGAGTTCGTTGATTTTCGGAAGAAGCCTCTTGTCGAAAAGTCCCGAACGGGCGATGAAGAGTGTCATATCGACATACTGCGTCACGATTGCGGCGTCGGCGACAATCTCAATCGGAGGACAGTCGAGGAATATGTAGTCATATCTCTTCTTCAGTTCCTCAATCATCGTGGCGAACTTGTCCGAAAGAAGAAGCTCCGTCGGGTTCGGAGGGAGAACGCCCACAGGAATGCAGTCGAGATTATTTGAGACATTGACGAGCACGGAGCCAAGGTCATTGACGTCGCCGTTGAGATAGGACGAACCGCCGACAGAAGCCGAGATTCCGAGCGACTTGCCGAGCGATGCCTTGCGGAAGTCCAGATCGACAATCACGACGCGGGCCGGCTTGATTGCCATCGCCGCGGCTATGTTTATTCCGTTGAATGTCTTTCCCGAGTTAGGATTGAACGAGGTGAGCATGACGACGTGCGGTCCCTGTTTCCCAAGCATGAGGTCGAGGTTCGTTCTCATGACCCTGTAGGCCTCGTTCATCATGTCGCGCTTGCCGGCCTTCACGATAATCCGGCAGTTCTCGTTGTCGTATGCCTTCTTTTTGAATCCGAAGAACGCGAAGCGCCCCTTCTTGAGGACGGAGAGCGGAATCTCGGCGATGAACGGAACCTTGAGGGTGGCGAGGTCAAGCCTGGACTTCACGGTGGTGTCAAGCGTCATGCGGAGGAAGAACCAGGCGAACGGAACCGCGCAGCCTATGATGAGCGCGAGAAGGAGAATCATTGCCTTCCTCGGAGCCACGGGGTTTGAGGAGCCGTTAGGACGCATGATGACGCGGGTGTTGCCGACATTGACGAGCGCCGTAATCTCGTTTTCCTCGCGTTTCTGGAGGAGGAAGATGTAAAGAGATTCCTTGACCTTCTGCTGACGCTGCATGGAGAGAAGTTCGTATTCCTGCCCGGAGCTTGAAGATATGCGCTTGAGAATCTGGTCTTCCTGCTGCTTGAGGCCGTCGGCCTGAAGGCTTAGCGTTGCGACGAGGTTGTCGATGGAGCGGAGTATCGCGCTGCGCATCGAGGAAATCGACACATTGAGGTCGGCGACCATAGGGTTCTCGCTTCCCGCCGACTTGTAGCGGTCGCGCTGGAGGATGAGCTTGTTGTACTCGCCTATCTGGGACTCGACGCTGTTGCTTGCAATTCCGGAGTTTGACGGGATGAGGCTCATCGCGTGTGCAGGGTCGTTGAGATAGTCCTTTATGAAGTTGGCAATCGAGAGCTGGTTGTTGACCTCGAAGAGCTTTTCCGCGTAGGTGGAGGATTCCTCAAGGTACTGCTGTGCAACCGCCTTGACGTCAGTGAGATTGTTGCTGGCCTTGTAGTTCTTGTCGTAGAGCCATACCTCGTTATAGACGTCAATGAGACTGCTGAGAATGTTCTCGGCGCGTGAGGGGAACTTGTCCTTGTAGTTTAGCACGAGAACGGTGGATTCCTTGCTGGAGATGTTCGCCGTGAGATTCTGACAATATGCCTTCGCACGCGCCATAGGATTGGCCCACGAGATGCGTATGTCGTTCTCCCAGTTCTCGAAGTTCATGGAAGGATGCAGAGTGAGCGAGCCTGCCGGAGTTTCGACGGTCTCCCCCACCTTTCCCTCTACGCATTCCTTGATTTCGTCCTTTCCGATGCGGAACTTGGAGAGGACGAAGGTGCTGTCGGCCTTTTTCTTAACGGTGAAGGAAAATCCCTTCGTCGGGTTGTTCCCGTCGAGCTTGAGCTCCAGCGGCGTGTTCCTGTAAAGCTCCACGCTCCTGAGGAACTGCTTCTCGACATAGGTTGTCTGAAGGTTGTTCCTCTCCACGACCGTGAGCATGAGGTCCGGCGACGTGAACGCCTCCATCTCGTTTTCGACGGCGACGGTGTTGCGCAGCCTCATTCCGCCTCCCGTGAAGGAGGAAAGGTTGCGGACCGCGGCATCCTGTGCGCTCTCATCGACGATGAGCTTGGCGCTGCGGCTGTATGTCGAAGGAGTCCGGTAGAGATAGACCGCGGCAAACATGACGCAGAGGACAACGCCCGCGACATACCACCACTTGTTCGACCAGACGAGATTCCAGATGTCAAGCAGCGAAAACGAGTTCTGATTTCCGTCAAGACCGTTCTGCTGGGACTGATTGTTGAGTTCTTCCATTATTCTGAATAACTTGGAGTGTTAGATTACTTTTTATTTGCTTCTGAGCACAAGGGTCGTGACGAGTGTTGCCAGCGAGACGAGAAGTGAACCGGAGGATATGGCTATGCTCGTGATTCTCAACCCCTTGTCGTCCATCGTCGATTGACGCTGCTTAATCTTTGAAGGCTCGACATAGACGATGTCGTTCTGCTGGAGGTAATATGCGGGGCTGTTGAAGAGGTCGGTGCTGGTGAGATCGACCTCATATATGACCCTCTTTCCGTTCTGTTCGCGTATCACGGAGACATTCTCGCGCTTTCCAAAAATCGTGAGGTCCCTCGCGAGGCTTATCGCCTGAAGGATGGTGACCTTGTCGCCCTCGATTGTGTAGGTTCCAGGAGAGGTGACCTCACCGAGGACAGAGACCTTGAAATTGGTAAACTCGACCGTGACGACGGCATCGTCAAGATATTTCCTGTCAAGGAGTTCCTTCTTTATCGTCTCCGCGCATTCCCAGCGGGTCTTTCCGGCGACGCTGATTTTTCCGAGCACAGGGAAGTCGATGAAGCCGTCGTTGTCAACGGAGTAGCACATGATTCTCTGTGAGCTCGCGCTCGCGACCATTTCCGAGCCGGCGTTGTAGGAGACTATCGGGAGGTTGAACATCGGGGTCAGCTCCGGAGTTCTGGAACTTACGACGATTGAAAGCATATCCTTGGGCTGGATGACGATTCCGGCGTGTCTGTCGATGGATTCGGGATTGTTTATGACCTTGTCCTGAAAGTACGGAATGTTCTTGTAGGAGCCGCACGACGCGGTGATAAGGGTGAGTCCTGCAAGGAGCAGAAGCGTCGTCAAGCCGGGATGCCAGAGTCTTGAATTCATTTTCAATATAAATTATTACATAAGTAAAGCCATGCGGGCCGTATGCCGTGCAGGCTAAAGCCCCTGCGATTTCAACATACAGCCTACAAAGTTAGCAACTAATTTTGTTAAAATCAACCACAAATGCATGGGTCCGTCATTTCTTTCCGTCCTTTGCCGCGGCTTTTCTATAGACTCTGTAGCCGACGGCGGCCACGAGCATGGACATGAGCGGTGAGATAATGTTGAAG
The DNA here is from genome assembly GCA_963596955.1 of bacterium. Classification (GTDB taxonomy): domain Bacteria; phylum Bacteroidota; class Bacteroidia; order Bacteroidales; family UBA932; genus Cryptobacteroides. The sequence continues at coordinate 3,675 of CAVBPI010000079.1, forward strand.
AAGCAGTACGGGAGGTAGTCGAGGGTCGCGACCTTCAGCACCGTGGCCTGGGTCATGCCGCAGGAGTTCCACGGGATGAGGACAGAGCAGACGGTGGCGGAATCCTCCACGGAACGGCTCAGCAGGCGCGGTTCAAGACCCTTCTCCCTGTAGAGGTCCTTGTAGAGGCTGCCGGTGAGGATTATGGAGAGATACTGGTCGCCGGTTATCATGTTGGCGAAGATTCCCGTGCCGACCGTTGACGCGACGATTGTGAAGGTGCGGTTTATTCCCTTCTGGAGCGCTCTCGTGAGGCTCTGGAGCATTCCGCTGCCCACGAGGACCCCGCCGAACGCAGCTGCTGAAATGACGAGGAAGACCGTGGGAAGCATTCCCGTGATGCCGTTGGTGGCGATGAGCCTGTCAAGTGCCGGATTGCCGACGGAAATGCCTGTAGGGCCGTAGGTTGCGGTCATCAGCCCCTTGAAGCCGTCCATGAAGGAGAGGTGCGAGTAGGCAGCTATCGGCTCTCCCGAAGCTATGTGCCAGACGATGTGGGGCTGGAATATGAGGGCTGCGACGGCGGCGAGGAGTACGGCGATGAAGAGCGTGAGAATGGCAGGCATCTTTCTGGCTATCAGCACGCCGGTTATGAGCGGGACCACAAGGAGCCAGAGGTTTATGTTGAAGGCGGAGGCGAGGTCTCCGGAAAATTCGGTGATTGTGCCCTGTGAGTTCACGTCATGGGTGAGGCTGACGATGAGGAAGACGACGAGGGCTATGACGAAGGACGGAATGGTCGTGATGAGCATATAGCGTATATGCGTGAAAAGCGGCGTGCCTGCGGACGAGGACGCGAGGGTCGTGGTGTCGGAGAGCGGGGAAATCTTGTCTCCGAAATATGCGCCCGATATTATCGCGCCCGCCGTCCATCCGGCGGAGTAGCCCTGCGCGGTGCCGATTCCGATGAGCGCGACGCCTACCGTGGCGATTGTGGTCCAGGAACTTCCGGTCATGACGGAGATGAGGGCACAGATGGCGCAGGTGGCGAAGAGGAATATCTTCGGGGTTATGATTTTCATCCCGTAATATATCATCATCGGCACTATTCCGCTGACCATCCATGTTCCGGCGACGGCTCCGATGAGGAAGAGGATGAGTATGGCGGAGCTTACGGAGCGGATGTTGTCCATTATCCCGTTCTCGAAGTCGGCCCACTTGACCTTGTAGAATATCATGGATATGGCGACCACGACTCCGGAGGCCATGAGCAGGGAAACCTGACTGGCCCCGTCGAGGGCGCTGCCGCCGAAAATGCGGATTACGACCGCTAGGGTCGCGGCTAAGAACGCGAAGGGTATCAGCGAGACCCACACGGCTGGTATTTTACCTGGATTTATTAACTTCATAAGATATAATTAGATTACTCCCGTTCCGGGAGAGACTGGTGTCAAAAGGAACCACCAAAAATTTTTCAAATTTTCGGTCCCCCACGTGTGCGTGAACCAACACCTTTTGACACCAGTCCCTCCCTCCACTCCTTGTTATTTATTTCTGATGTTTAATCGGCTTACATATCCGCACATGAATGTATTATTTCGGACAGGGTCGGGTGCGGGTGGATTATGTTGCGGAGTTCGGCGACGGTGGCGCTGAAGTTCATCAGGGCGGTGACTTCGCCAATCAGGTCGGAGGCTCCTGAGCCGAGGATGTGGCAGCCTAAAATCTGACCGTCACGGTAGTCTGGCTGACCCGGCTGCGCGACTATGAGCTTGCAGTAGCCCTCGGAGGCTTCGGAGGCGAGAGCCTTGCCGTTGGCGCGGTAGAAGGACTTGAGCGCCTTGAAGGCTATGCCTTTCTCCTTACAGTCCTCTTCTGTGAGTCCGACCGCGGCGACTTCAGGAACCGTGAATACGGCCGCCGGCATGATGTCGAGACGGATGGCGCGGATGCTGCTCTGCGGGATTTCTTCGGTGCCGTCCATGCTGTCGCGGAGAATGTGCATGAGGGCGACCTTCCCCTGAAACGTCGCGGCGTGCGCGAGCATCATCCTGCCGTTGACGTCACCGATGGCATACACGCCGGGAAGCGTCGTCTGCATATTGTCATCAACCCGTATTCCCTTCCTGTCGGCCTCTATGCCCTCGCACCCGGTGATGACACGGGTGTCCGGCACTCGCCCGACGGCCATGAGAACCCTGTCCGAGACCACTGCGGATGTCTTTTCCCCGCTGCGGACGGTAACAATCTGAATCAGTTTCCCGCGCCGTGCGCTATCCCTGCCAGCAGGGTTCTCCCCTGCCTCCAATTCCCAAGGGAATACAGAGTCCGAAGAGGCCTCCTCCGATGCCGTGATTCCCGTCACCTCGGTTCCCGTGAGAATCGTTATTCCGGCCTTGGAGAGCGACTGCTTGAGGCGCTTGGCAAGGTCGGTGTCGAAATGCGGAAGGATTGTCTTGCAGTATTCTATGACTGTGACTTTCGAGCCGAGGGCAGCGAAGATGGAGGCGAACTCCAGTCCTATCACTCCTCCGCCGATGACCGTAAGGCGCTTAGGGAGATCCTTGAGCCTGAGCATATCTGAGGACGAGAGCACTCCGGGGGTATCCGAGGCTCCGGGAACGTTCAGCCATGCGGGATGGGAGCCGGTCGCTATGATTATGCGGTCGGCCGTGTATTCATCGTAGGAGTCAAATTCCGGGGAAAGGTTCATGTCCGCGGCTGATTCGGCTTCGGTCGGCCAGACACGGACTGTGTGCGCGTCGGCTATGCGTGCGATGCCTTGGACTATCTCTACGCCCCTGAGCAGGCTTTCGACTCCGGAGCGGAGCTGTTCCACGACAGCATCCTTGCGGGCGACCATCCCGGAAAGAGTGTCAGAGGAGACGGATGACGGAAATTCCCGGTCCGGATTCGGGTCTGACGGATTCAGCTTCTCTGACATGAGCCGGTAGAGGTGGGCGTCATGGCAAAGGCACTTAGTCGGAATGCAGCCCTCGTTCAGGCAGGTTCCACCGAGGGGACCTGCCGTGACGAGAGTGACTTCAAGCCCTTTCCGGGCTGCGGCGACGGCGGTTTCATAGCCACCTGGGCCTGCACCTATTATAATAAGTTTCATTTAATGCAGTTAGAGGGTTCTAATTTTTTTCAGCACAAAGATTCCTCGACTTCACTTCGTTCGCTCGGAATGACAGAAATGACTGGCTTCGTTCGCTCGGAATGACAGAAGGACCGACTTCGTTTCGCTCGGAATGACAGGAGACGAGTGACTGTCAGAAACTTAGTTTCGGATTGCGGGCGGCGGAGGTTTCGTCGAGACGGCGTACCGGCGTGGTGTGCGGGGCCGTCCTGAGATTCTCCGGGTCGGAAGCCGCTTCGGCCGCAATCCTGTGCATGACCTCGATGAAGGCGTCCAGAGTTTCCTTGGACTCGGTCTCGGTCGGCTCAATCATGAGCGCCTGATGGAAGAGCAGCGGGAAGTAGATTGTCGGGGCGTGGAAGCCGTAGTCGAGAAGGCGCTTGGCCACGTCCAGGGTGGTTACGCCGGTCGATTTGTCTTTCAGGCCGTCATATACGAACTCGTGCTTGCAGACAGACGGGATTGGAAGTTCGAAGCTGTCCTTGAGCGATTCCTTTATGTAGTTGGCATTGAGCGTGGCAAGCGGTCCGACAGCCTTGACATTCTCGCGTCCGAGCATCCTGATGTAGCACAGGGCCTTGAGCAGAACCGCGAAGTTGCCCTGAAATCCGCTGACGCGGCCGAGGGAATCCTTTTCAGGCTCCGTGCTGTCGGCAAACAAAGCCTTCCCTGAGCAAGCGATGGCGTCGGGCCGCTTTCCTGCGACATAGAAGTCCGGCTGAGGCAGGTGCTTCACGAGGTGCGCGGCGACGCCGACCGGACCCGCTCCGGGGCCGCCTCCGCCATGAGGCGTGGAGAAGGACTTGTGCAGGTTCAGGTGCATGATGTCGAATCCCATGTCACCCGGGCGCACGACTCCAATGAGCGGATTCATGTTCGCCCCGTCATAGTAGAGCAGTCCGCCGCACTCATGCACCAGGGCGGCGATTTCCTTGATTTCCGTCTCGAAAAGGCCGAGCGTGTTCGGGTTGGTCATCATGATTCCGGCAACGCTCCCGTCAAGCAGCGGCTTCAGGTTCTCCACGTCGATGCGCCCGTCCGGACGCGACTTGACCTGAACGACCTCAAGGCCGCAGACGGCGGCTGAGGCTGGATTGGTTCCGTGTGCCGAGTCGGGCACAATGACCCTGCGGCGGCCGAGGTCACCGCGCGAGATGTGGTACTGCCTCATGACCATAAGTCCGGTCAGCTCTCCGTGGGCGCCGGCAAACGGGTTGAGCGTGAACGCGGCCATTCCGGTAATCGCGGAAAGGGCCTGCGACAGGTCCTCATAGACCTTGCGGCATCCCGCCACGGTAGAGGCCGGCTGGAGAGGATGAATCCCGGCAAATGCCGGCATGGAGGCTATCTCCTCGTTGATTTTCGGATTGTATTTCATCGTGCAGCTGCCCAGCGGATAGAAACCGCTGTCAACCCCGAAGTTCATCTGAGAGAGGTTCGTATAGTGACGCACGACATCCGGCTCGCTGACCTGAGGCAGTTCGGCAGGCTTGTCGCGGAGCAGCCCCGCCGGCACCGACTCCCCGAGGCGGAACTCTGACGGATAGCCGTTTGACGGAAGCGTATATCCCCTTCTTTCTGGAGAGGAAAGTTCAAATATAAGTTTGTCGTAGTATTTCATATTCCGTTCTCCTTCCTCTATTTAGTGCGTATTTCATTCTCCTTCAGCGACTTCATGACATCGACAAGCGCGTCGCATTCTTCCTTCGTGTGCTTTTCCGTGACGCAGAACGAGACGAATCCCTCCCCGGTTGCCACGGCGCCGAAAAAGCCGGCGTCAAGAAGAGCCTGCTGCAGCTCAGCAATCCCGACAAGCGGCCTGAGTACAAATTCCTTGAGGAACGGACGCTCCTGCGTGAAAGGCTCGGCGAAAAGTCCGGTTTTCAGCAGTTCGGACTTGAGATAATGCGCTCCGCTGCAGCTGAGTTCGTTGACTTCGCGAAGTCCGTCAGGGCCGAGAAGCGACACATAGACAGCGACATAGAGCGCCATCAGCGACTGGTTCGAGCAGATGTTCGATGTGGCCTTCTCGCGGCGGATGTGCTGTTCGCGTGCCTGGAGGGTCAGCACGAATGCGCGCTTGCCGTCGATGTCCACAGTCTCACCCACAAGGCGTCCGGGAAGCTTGCGCATGAACTCGTGGCGGCAGGCGAGGAAGCCGACATAAGGGCCTCCGAAAGAAAGCGGAATCCCGAGCGTCTGGGCGTCGCCGCAGGCAATGTCAGCCCCGTTTTCGCCGGCTGTCCGGAGCACTGCCATCGCGGACGGGTCGCAGTACTCGACGAGCAGCGCCCCAGCCTCGTGCAGGGCATCCGCAAAGCCGCCCAAGTCCTCCACGACGCCGAAGCGGTTAATGCCCGGAACGAGAAGGCCGGCCACGTCGCCCCTTGAAAGTTCATCCTTCACAGCCCCGAGGTCAGTGACTCCGTCCGCGGCGGGAATGTGCTGAAGCTGAACGCCATGGAACTTGGCATAGGTAGCCACGACATCGCGCACGTCGGGAAGCAGCGTGTCCGAAATCAGGAAGCGCGTCTTTTTCTTCGTGCAGGCAAGGGTCATGAACATCGCCTCGGCAGCGGAAGTCGCACCGTCGTACATCGAAGCGTT
>CAVBPI010000080.1:0-9206 GCA_963596955.1 bacterium
CAACGAGAGATGCACGAATGCTTCTTCCAGAGGTGTATGTGGTATGGTTCAAATGCATACGGGCATGAACTTCCTGTCGGAGCGGAGTACGAGGATCTGAAGCCGGTCTATGTAATCGCGTTCCTCGAAGATGAACTTCCGCACGCGAATGAGGAGCAGCGGAATCCCGATAATTTCATTTCCTACTACCAAATGACAGAAAAAGTGACAGGTGAGTTTGCTCCTGAAACAATTATTTGTATTTGTCGAACTGGGAAGATTCATCAAGAGTTTGGATGAACTGTCAGGAAGTTTCGACAAGGCCTGCTACGTGTTCAAACATTCGGAAAAATGGAATGTCGGAAATATTCCTGAAGAGATACTTGAAGACGAGGTGGCAAGAGAGCTTACAAGAGCCTGCGAGGTGGAAAACTTCCCCGCTGATACAAAACTAGATTACTTGAAGACCATGTTTACGGAAATGGACTACCATGCCGAGATGAAGGCCAATTTCAAGAAAGGTGCGGCACAAAACGCCCGAGACAATGCTGTAAAAATGCGTACTGTCGGAATCCCCATTGAAACGATTGCATTTTGCACCGGGCTGAGCATCGATGAAGTTAATGCTCTTGTCTGACAATGGGCAAGCCGTTCGTCAAGGATATGCTTGAGGTCTGCCGGCTCGCAGCCTTCCCCAAGGACAAGAAACTTTTATATGAGAGGAAGATTATGAACGAATTGGACATCATCGCGCAGAGAAAGTATGCGCACAAGACTGGATTCGCGGAGGGGCGTACCGAAGGGATAGCGGAAGGCGAAATGTCGAAAGCTCGCGACGTGGCAGCGAAATTCATTGCTGCTGGAATTTCTGAAGAAACCGTAGCGTCCTGCACTGGGTTAAGCATGGATGAGCTACGGTCAATTGCAGCAGGTAGGCAGTAACCAAAGAAACCGGCTCGGAGGTGGTTTGCCTTCGGGCCGGAATTTCTGTTTCAGCAATTATTATCTTAAGTGCTGAAGGCCTCAGCAATCTGACGGCAAGGGGGGGGGCTAAGGCTTCATTGTAGGCGGCAAAGACTGCCTCAGATAGAGCCTCAGTTGGAGAAGGAGACGGTGGAGAGGCCGGAGCCGAACTCGAAGTATTTGTTCTGAACCCAGACGGTGGTCGCGGAGGCGGACTTGGTGGTGCGGAAGGCGCAGGGAACAATCTTGTAGGAATTGTCGGAGGTGGAGGCCATGGCCATATAGTCCTCGTAGGAGAGGGATTTCGTGAATCCGAAGGAACGCTTTCCGGAGTTTATCATCGACTCGCCGTACCATGTGGACATATATCCGCTGCGCCATGCGTCGTCCGAAAGGGATGCGTCCGGGGCTATGCTGTTGTCCTCCGACTCAATCCTGAAATCGAGCGGGAAGAGGGATTCGCGCAGACCCGTGGGCAGGAGGATGTTCAGAGTGAACTGCCGCGAGAGGCCTGAACTGACAGTGGCGGGACACTGGAAACGGAAGTGGTAGGGGTTGCGGACACGGAACACGACGCTGCGGGCAATCTTCACGTTTGCGTTCGAGCCGGGGTCGTAAAAAATGACCGTCTGCGACTTTTCCTCGTCTTCGGGATACTGCGGGCTTATGGTAACGTGCCGCCATCCGTCCGCAAAATCCGTTGAAGTCCACGACTTTATCACCGTTCCGTCAGGTGCGAGCGGGCGTTCCGTGGTGCGGTCGAAAGTGAGAATCGCGCTGTTGTCGGAGACGGTCGGGGCGTTGCGCCAGTCGGGGATATATCTGTAGCGGAAGCTGAAGTCCGACGACGAGATGACCGTCGTGTCAGTGTAGCTGACATAGAGACGGCTCGAACCGTCGGAAATGTTTATGATGTCCTGAGTCACAACCGAGGATATGAAGTTGTTCGACGCAGGGGCGGCCGCCGCCTCGGCTGCCGTTGGGTAGCCGTCGGAAGTGCAGGATATGATGCTGGCGCTGTAGATGAAATTGCGGAGGATGTTGTAGTACTCGGCCACGCCGGCGGTTCCGGCGCGCACGAAGTCTATCTTGTAGTATGTCTCCGGATGCCCCGCGTAGCTTCCGCGGACGATTATAGCTGTGTTGGTCGCGTCGTTGGAGAACGGGCGCTCATAGAGATGCTTCACGCTCATGTCGTAGGTCAGCGAAGAGGCGTCGGTGGCGGCAATCCGCGTCCCCGCCGGAAGGAAGCCGTCGAACCCCACGTCCGACACCCCGTCGTAGGAGGCGGAAAGCTCGGCGTAGGAACGGCTGACCCAAGGATTGTTCCCGAAACTATCCCCGGCTGTGTCGGAAGCCTCGTATGTCGCGAAGGAGTTCACGCTCATCACGCACGGGGCCACGCATCCCCTGTCAGGAACATTCCAGAGCGCATATCCCGTAATCTCGAAGTTGTCCGTTCTCGAAGAGACATCGACCCTCGCGAAATTGCGTACAAGCGGAATCTTCGTGATGCGCGACAGCCCCTCCGCCGACATCTCATCAAGGTTCTCCGGGATGCCGTCCTCAAGCACAATCCGCTGCCAGTACGCATCCTGCCCGTCCGAAACCGTGAGCTGCCGCAGAACATAATACTCGGTGCCGTAGGACACGGGAGCGGAATCGAAGTCATAGTTCGCGACAAGATGGATTATCCTCGGGTTCGGGGTCGCCTGAAGCGTCACGCGGAAACGGTACTCCGTGTTCATGTCCGTGCCGAACGCATCCGGTTCCACAGGTTCCGCCTCCCTGCATTCGACAAAAAATCCCTGCTCGTCAAAGACAAGAAGATGAAGCGAGGATATGCCTTCGGACGAGAATGAACGGGTTCTGAGGACATCAGCTTCCGGAACGCTGACCGAAAACACCAGCCCGCCGCCCATGTGCTCCCACGTCGGGAAATCGAGCCTTTCGGAACATCCGAATATGCCGAGAACGAAAAGGAGATACATCATGACAAGATGAAGTCTCCTTATAATATAAGGTATGAATATATATTTTCTCATCGCGTGCTGTCTCCCCATGTGAATGTCGTCTTGCCGCAGCGGTCCGTCCAGTACCACTCGTCATAGACGCAGCGGACAGGACTCGCGGCTGTCGTGGAATTGCCTCCCGGACTGTAGGCTCGGCCGTCGCTTGCCCAATAGTAACTCGTGGAAGTCAGCAGGACCGGAATCTTGCCGCCGTCCGCGAGCATAACCATATATTCAATCTCGGCCTTGGTCGGAATCCTCCACAGTCCCGCCGGGTAGCCGTCCTCCTGATAGCCGGCGCAGCGCTTCTGAGCGTTGTCGTAGGACAGGGTGAATGACACCCCGTATGATGAAGCGATGCGGAACGACGGGGCAATCATATTGTTCACCCTTGTACCGTTGTTGTCAGCAGGATAGTAGTAGCGAAGCTGCCGGCGCGTGCCGTCGGTAGCCGTTGCTGTCGTCCATGACTCACGGTTCCATCCCCAACCTGTAAAAGTCGGTACGGAGATGGCATCCGTCCTCGGGTCGCCGATTATATAACTGGAGCCTGACGGGAGGGAGCTGATCGTAACGACATACATATACGGGTCCTGATTGGTGTCCGTGTATTCACCATTATAGACATATTTCCAGTCATGGTTGGTGCTCTGTCCCCCATTTATATACAAATATCCCCTGTTACGACTGTTCCCGCTCGTGCCGCGGTTCGGATCCCCCGTGCAGCCCGAATTAAGGTCCGCGACGACATAGAGCGCAGGATATTGAATGACCGTCAACGTCTCCTCAAAGTCGGGGTCGTCCTCGTGCTGAATCGTGAATGTCAGTTCGTAGGCGGAGACATCGTAGTCCGCGCTGTAGTCATTGACAAGTTCATGGGTGAAAACCACGCAACTGTTGTCAGCGTCGTTCACAAGGCTGTACTTTGACGGTGACACCACGACGTCGCCCTCCGGGACATAGCCCGAGGCCGGGGTGAGGTTGGTGGTGGTCAGCGACGCGGAGGCAATCTTCACCGGGTGGGAGGTGAAATACGGGATGGAGATGGAGTTGGTGTTGTGCATCTCGTAGGCGTTGCGATCGACCATGAGGTAGCGGTAGCGCAGCAGCTCGGCTTCCGTCCGAACGGTCTCGTTTCCCCACGGAAGAACCATGTATGACGGGGTTATCTCCGTAGGACGCTCCGGGTCGCCGCTGCCGAGTATGCTCACGGAAAGGCGTATGCGGTACCATGCGTTGCGGTCGAGCCGACGTGCCACGGAGTTGAACGGGACGGCGTAGTAGCAGGTGAAAATCCTGTCCTGCACTCCCCCGTCGTCCGCGTGCCTCCAAGGAACGGAGAGAAGGATATACGGTGCGTCAGCCTCTTCTTCACTTCCCCAATCGTTGAAAAGGGACCACCACGGCATTTCGTGCGTCCATCCGGCACTGACACCGCCCTCCGTGGCAGGCAGCAGACGGCGCGGTCGGCCGACATAGCTGAACTCGCTGTCGCGCCGGTCCTCATAGCTCATGTCTGCGGCAAGACAGCCCCGGCTGACACCGTTCACGAAGGCGGCGTACATATTCTCAGTGTCCGGAGTCCAGTTCTTGTCCTCGACGTCAGAGTTGTTCATGCTGCTGACATAGAACGAAATCTTCGAAGCCGCACGGAACATCTGAACATCTCCGCCCGAAAGAGTCCCGAGTGCATCATTCCTCACCACCTTCCCCTCTCCGAACATCGCGAAGTGCTCCGGCACATTCCCGTAAGGCTCAGAATCACCGCTCGGGCCGAAGTCCGCGCTTATGACTATCCGCTTCAGTTCGTTCACTGTCGGTTCGGAAGGCAGGGAGGAACCACCGGAAATGACTTCCGAACCGTCCGCATCTGATTCCGCAATGTTCGCGACGGCATAGACGCGGCAGCTGCTCATCGTCGGGAAAAGCGTCCGCACCAAAAGCTGGCTCATGGAGAAGCGCACCGAGACCTTGCCAGTGAGCGGGTCGGCGACAAGCCCCTGCGTGCCTCCCGTCACAGCGCCGGAGTTGCCCGCGCTCGCATAGCCGCCGGCCGGCCAGACATAAGACGCCGGCGCATCGTCGCCCGAACCGGCTGTGTAGAAATAGAGCCGGAAGTTGTCAATGCGGTTCTCGTTCCACCTGTCCTCGCCGTATTCGGTCGCCTTCGTCCTGCCGAAATCCCCCGTGCCCATGGAAAGAACAAACTCGTAATCGCCAGCATACACAGAGGCATCCGTCTCCTTCACACAGGAGGCGAACATCACTGCAACAGCGAGCAAAACGAATATGTTCTTCACACGAAGTTTCATATTACATCCCCCTCTAATCCTTCACAAGTATATATGGGCCTCCGAGTGCATCAGTGGCCGCAAGGTTCACATTTCCGTAGGAGGCATATATGACGACCTTGGCCGTACCCACAGTGCCCGGGGCCTGGGCGATGCTGAGCGTGACGGAGTTGCCATCGACAATGCCCTCCACATAGTCATCTAACGTGCCGTCCTCGTGGCGGAACTTGAAATGGTCAAGGTCACCGCTCTTTTCCTCGAACACGGCATACCACTTCGCCCCGAGAGGAGTCGCGATGGTGAAGCTGCACACAAGGTCGCCGGCGGTGCGGGCAATCACCCTCATGCCCGAGAGAATATGGTTGTCGTCCGTCCAGACAATCTTGGAGCTGATGCCGACGGACTTGGTGTAGTCGTAGTCAAATTCATTGAGATTCCACGGCTGCGCGACGAGGTTCAGGGAGAGTTCGTGCCCGTTTACGCTGTCGATGGTGTAGCGATAGACATGATTGCGCAGGAGATTGAAGCGAAGACCCGTGTCGGCCGTGGAGTAGTCGCGGAAGTTGATGGTATATGTCCTGTCGATGCCGTCGAACTTCACGGCGAGGGCGGCGCAGTCGGTGCGGGCATATCCGTAAGTGTCCATATTCCTGTACTCGGGAACATAGATTGTCCACTCCGTGCCTGAATCATCCTTCGTGAACGGAAGCGAGCCGTCGTCTGGAGCGTCGTTGTCCTCGGAATTATTGTAGAGATGCGTCGAGTGGGCATAGCTCCAGTTCTTCGTGTCGTCGAGCATATCAAGCGGAGCGGCTGCCCCATAGCGGTTGTAGCGGACGAGGGAAACGGAGGATATGCTTTCTTCCAGCATGGCGCCGCCGCGGACGATGACCTTTGAAATTGAGCGGAGCAGGTCTATGCGCCCGAGATAGGCGGCGACGCCTGAGCTGAAGAAAATAGGCACGCTGTAGGTGCGTATGCCGTACATAGGAATCGGCGTGGTTTCCGACGGGGTGAACGGTGCGGAGTAGCGGAACATGGACCAGTCCGCGCGGCAGACGTCGTCGATTGTCGTCACGCCCTCCTCAAGACCGGACGGAGCGGACGGCCAGTTAGCGAGCACCACAACCTTGAATCCTGTCGTCGGCGGGGCGGCAATCGGGCCGCGCAGGGTCCATTCTTGAGGATAGAGGCTGCCCGAGACCGGAAGAACCTCCTCGGGCACGAACTCGAACATGAAGCGGTCGTCAAGTCCGAAGAAGAGAATGTGGAGACCGTTCCTGACGTCGATGTAATTCTCTCCGCCAGTGCCGTCCTCATCGGTTTCAACAATGGCGCGGGTGGAAGGTACTGCGCCAAGGTCGGATGCAAGGGAACGAGTGGCAGTGGAATCGTCGAAGGTGGCGGCGATGTGGAGGCTTAGCTGCGGGAGGGACGGTTGCGACTGCCCCGCGTCGCTGTCAAGACCACGCGAGCAGGCGGCAAAACCAAAAGCCAGAGCCGCGACAGCCAAGCCACCGCGAACCATGGCCAAGGCCACCGTCACCACCATATTATTAAAAAACCTTCTCACTACCTTTTATTCACCTTATTCAATGAGCGGAGTTCCTTTCTTCCGCCCAGTCCTCATCACCGTTCAGTCCTCATTTCAGAGACTTGTATTCTGAATCACCAACTTCCATGACAGAATGTTTATCTGGAGGCTTTCCCAGCGGTCGGCCCCGTTCAGAAAGAGCACCAGCTCCATCTCGTCCTGCCGGTCCAGGAACTCCTGCTCGGGAATGTCCCGCGCAGAGGCTCCGCGCACGAGCAGGGCGTAGTCAATAAGAGGAACGGAGAAAATCTCCGCTCCGTCTGACGTCTTCCGCAGATGCAGCCTCGGGCTGTTCCCGAGCACCATCCTTCCCGTGCCGAGTTCGGCCACCACGATGCCTCTCTCCCCGGAAGCCCGCGTTGCCGGCGAGCCGGTCGTCGAAGTCCGGGACAGTCCCTCCTGACACAGTTCCGCCGAAGCCGCGGAAGTTCCTGTCAGAGAAACGGTTCCGTTTTCAACCGACCATGCCCGGTACTCCACAGCGCCGGACGGGACGAGGTTGTTGTCCCAGTTCATGCGGCCGTTGTCGCAGGAGATGAATATGTCGAAGTCGTTCCCGTCTATGGGCATATCCGCAATCTGCTGCACCACAAGCTTCACGCTCTTCGTATTCTTGGTAAGCCCGACCTCCGCCACGACGGTGCCCTCGTCCGCAGTGAAATCGACGTCGGAGGCATAGCCGTGGAAAAGCGCGTCGAGGCGGCTGTCAATGAATGCCGTTCCCGAGCCGTCCGCCGTGCAGTTCAGCGAGCAGCCCAGCCCGTCCCGGCTTTCCGAGTCACCGAGCTTCCACGAGCCGCCGTCCCCGGAGCCGCACCATGCGAGAAGGTCGTATCTTCCCGGAGGCACGTCAACGCCCATGGTCCAGTCCTTCCCCGCAAGCGCCTCCCCGCTCTCGCTCCCCGACCAGACGACGTTTCCGTCAGCGTCGAGGACATGGAGCGTCACGCTGCGCACCTCATGGGCGAAGGCATCCGCATGACTGAGGTTCATGTCGTAGCGGAACCTTACCCTGTAGTGCACGGAGCAGTCGCCCTCATAGTCATATATGAGACCGCACGAGGCAGGCAGTCCGCAGGCAATGACCAAGCAGACGCATATTCCCAGTATTCTCATAATCCTGTGAGACAACGACATATTCCGTAAAATTTTGTTTCTTTGTAGCCGCCGGAGGTAATCAGCCTCCGACAGCCGAACCATTATTATATAATAAGCCTGAATCCGAGGCGTATTATCAGTTTAAAGATCGACATTCTGGTTTACGACCTTCCATGAAAGGATGTTAATCTGGGCGCCGACATTGTAGTTGGTGTTGTCCTCGTCGTTCGGGATGATGATTTCATCCGGGTCAAACACTGCGCTTCCTATATTCTCTATCTTGTTGACTGTGAGGTTGTAGAAATGGTTGCGCACAACGCCGTAGTCGCCCTCCGGGAACTTATAGTTGTCATCCTTGAAAGAGCCTGAATTGCCAAGGTGCTCAATCGGGATGCTGTAGTACATCATTCCGTCCTTGTAGAAAGAGCACATGGTGTTCTTCACAGCCGTAGGGTCAGAACCGTTGAGAAGGTTTGTTGCCTCGGCTGCTGTAATCGCAATGAAGTCAGCGGCCGTGGTGCCGTTGCCCGTGTGGCGGTAGTATTTTTCAGGGTCGGTCAGGGTCTTGAACATCAGATAGACAAGGCCGTCTCCGATGTTAACATACTCGAAATAGCTCTTGTCAACCTGTGTGAAAGTCACGCCGTCTGACGACACATAAGGAACGGTCGTCGGGGCAAGCCGATTGTACTTTTCGAGAATCCTGTCCTTGTAGGCATCCTCCTCCCAAAGTGTGCCGTCATAGAGCACCAATGAGATTGGGGTTCCATCAACATCAGTTATCAGAGTTCTCAGGAGGACACATGTCACGGTGCTGTTGAAGTTGTTGCTTTCAAGCACGGATTTGATTTGGGTGTTCTCCCGGCAATATGCCGCTTTCTCGGGTTCAACTTCCAAAGAATTATAGCTTACATAGTTGAGAGTCGCGGTCTTTGCGTCGTAAGTGCGATAGTTCAGCGGATATACGCCTGCGCCATAGTTCGTAGAAAGACCCCAGTAGCTTCGGAAATTCTCATCATCATTCCAAACGAAATTACCGAAACCGGTATTTATCATTTTATAGACATACTCGTCCTTTGTCGTGGCGTTGAGTCCCCAGCCGGTCACCTTCGCGTAAAGGTCGGTGGTAGTTGATGTTCCATTGACATGAAATGAGCCAATCTTAGTCATGTCCGTGCCCTGAAAACTTCCGTTCAGATCCACCTTGACCTTGGCGGCAAGACGCTCCACATAGGCAATGACCGGATTGGCTGTGGCATCATCTATGTT
>CAVBPI010000081.1:0-9184 GCA_963596955.1 bacterium
CCTCGGGGCGACCTGCGCGCTGACGATGATAAAGATGAACGCAGGCAGCGGGCTCGGGTTCTCCGACTACATGAACACCTCAAAGGCACTTCAGGTCATTCTGGCAATCTTCATCTCTGTGGCAATCGCCTTCGTCGTGGGCGTGTTCGTGCAGTGGGTCGTGCGGCTCATCTTCACGTTCAACTACAGGAACAGCTCGCTGAAATGGAAAATAGGGATATTCGGCGGGGTGTCGGTCACCGCGATAATCTACTTCATGCTCTTCAAGGGGCTCAAGTCCATGGCCTTCATGACCGACGGGGTAAAGGAGTGGCTCGGGGCAAACATGATGTGGGTCCTAGCGTGCTGCCTCGTGTTCTTCACGCTGCTGATGCAGGGGCTGCACGCGCTGAAAGTCAATGTGTTCAAGGTCGTGGTTCTTGTCGGGACCTTCGCCCTCGCGACGGCGTTCGCCGGGAATGACCTCGTGAACTTCATAGGAGTGCCGCTCACAGGCTATGCCTCCTATCAGGACTGGATTGCCTCCGGGGCAGGAGACCCTTCAGCCCACATGATGGGGACGCTGAACGGGGAGGCGAGAACGCCGCTGGTATTCCTCATCGCGGCCGGAGCCGTTATGGTGCTGGCGCTGGCGACGTCAAAGAAGGCCCATAACGTGACCAAGACGGAGCTGAACCTCGCCAAGCAGGAAGAGGGCGAGGAGATGTTCGGAACCTCAAGGGTGGCGCGCAGCCTCGTCCGCTTCGGAAACGGCCTTGCGCACGCGATTGTCTCCGTCACTCCGGAGCGCTTCCGCGAATGGGCCGACAGACGCTTCGACCGCAGTCATGTGGAGATTGAGGAAGGGGCGCAGTACGACCTGGTGCGGGCATCGGTGAATCTCGTGACCGCATCGCTGCTGATTGCCCTCGGCACGTCACTGAAGCTGCCGCTCTCGACGACCTATGTGACCTTCATGGTGGCGATGGCGACCTCGCTCGCGGACAGGGCGTGGGGACGGGAGAGCGCGGTCTATAGGATTACCGGTGTGCTTTCCGTCATCGGAGGATGGTTCCTCACCGCGGCGATAGCCTTCGCGGCGGCGTTCATCATAGCCCTCATCATGCACTGGGGCGGGATGCCGGCCATGGTCATCATAGTCATAGCCGCGCTTGCCGTGATGATTCACAGCAACATCAGCTACAAGAAGCGCAGCGAGGAGGAGAACGGCGACAAGATGTTCCGCAGCATAATCCGCTCGACTGTTCCCGAAGAGACGGACAAGCTCGTCTGCCGCTATGTGGGCGCGAACGAAAGCCTACTTCTCGGCAACATTCTCCGGCAGTACCGCAGCGTCACGGACGGCCTGCTGACAGAAAATGTCAGACAGCTCCGGAAATCGCGCTACGAGCTGATGGACAAGAAGGGCATGGTGAAGAACATCCGCAGAAAGGAGACCATCTGCATACGTCACCTCGACCAGGAGACCGCCATGAGAAAGGGGGCATGGTTCTTCGCGTCCTTCAATGAGCTTGAGCAGCTCTACTACGCCATCCGCCGCATCTGCGAACCCGCCTACGAGCACATAGACAATCACTTCACGCCAATCCCGGAGAAATATGTCTCCGAGTTCATCCCCGAAAGGGACCGTCTGATTGGCTATATGGACGAAATCATCATGCGCGGCGAGGACGGCGAATATGAAATGCTGAAGGAGATGGAGGCCAAGCTAAAGGCCGTCCAGAAAGACTTTTCAGACATGAGAAAGTCGCTCATGGAGGACATCCGCAACAACTCCGTGAACATGAACACAGGCTACCTCTACCTCAATGTCCTCCAAGAATCTGAACAGATGGCCATCATCCTGAAACAGATGATCCGCTCCTCCCGAAAGTTTCAGCTGTCATAGTACCTGTAGAACTTCGCAATGGAGCGGACGCCGGCGAAGAACTGGGAGAGGAGGTAAGACTCGTTCGGGGAGTGGATGGTGTCACGTTCGAGGCCGAAGCCCATGAGGAGCGGGTCTATGCCGAGGATGTGCTGGAGGTCGGCGAGAATCGGGATGCTGCCGCCGCCTCGGGACGGAACAGGCTCTATGCCATAGACCTCTGACATGGCGCGGGAAGCCGCCTGATAGGCCTTTGAAGAAATAGGTATGAGGAAGCCGTTGCCTCCGTGGCATGGTTTCACTTCGACCTTGACGCATGACGGGGCTATCGAGAGGAAATGCTCGGTGAAAAGACGGCTGATTGTTTCGCTGTCCTGGTTCGGAACGAGACGCATGGAGATTTTCGCGTGAGCCTCGGACGGAAGGACTGTCTTGGAACCCTCGCCGGTGAAGCCGCCCCAGATGCCGCAGACATCAAGGCACGGACGGATGCCGGTGCGTTCGAGGGTTGTGTAGCCCTTTTCACCCTTTACCTCCCTGATGCCGAGGAAGGACTTGTACTCGTCAAGGTCGAACGGGGCACGAGCAAGCTGCGCACGGTCGGCGGCGGAAAGTTCCGCCACATCGTCATAGAAGCCCTTGACCGTGATTCGCCCGTCCTTGTCGATGAGGGAGGAAATCATGTCGCAGAGGACATTTATGGGGTTTGCCACCGCGCCGCCGTAATGCCCGGAATGCAGGTCCTTGTTCGGCCCGGTAACCTTCACCTCAAGGTAGGCAAGCCCGCGCATACCGCAGTTGATTGACGGAACCTTGTCCGAAATCATGGTCGTGTCCGAAACGAGTATGACCGACGCCGCGAGCCTTTCCTTATTTGCCTCGGCCCACTTTGCAAGTGACGGACTTCCGATTTCCTCCTCACCTTCAAATATGAACTTGACATTATGCCTGAGCTGTCCGGTGCGGACAAGGTATTCAAATGCCTTTATGTGCATGAACAGCTGCCCCTTGTCGTCGTTCGCTCCCCTGCCCCAGATTGCACCGTCATGTATTTGGGGTTCAAAGGGGTCTGAATGCCAGAGTTCAATCGGATCGACCGGCTGAACGTCATAGTGACCATACACAAGAACCGTCGGAAGCTCCGGAGAGACCATTTTCTGTCCGAACACAACCGGGTGTCCCTCCGTCGGATAGACCGCGGCTTCATCCGCGCCCGCTTCCTTCAGAAGCTCCGTCAGTCTTTCGGCGCAGCGCAGCATATCTCCCCTATGATTCGGGTCCGAGCTTACGGACGGAATCCTCAGCAGCGAGAACAGTTCCTCGAACCACCGCCCCTCATTGTCCTTGATGTATTGTTCCATAATTGTGATAAAAATTGTATTAGGATTGAATAAAAAGACGGAGTGCAAGACTTGCGCGCAGCAATCCCTTTTTATTCCGTCCGTAACTTTGATTTTGCGTAGTCTAATGTAAGATTGAAAACCTTACTCTTCGACGACGGAGCGTCATACATCGCGTCGGTCATAATCCGCTCGCAGATTGCACGCAGTCCTCTCGCGCCGAGCTTTTCATTGATAGCCGTATCGACAATCAGTTCCAGAACCTCCGGCTCAATTTCAAGCTTTATCCCGTCAAGCTCGAACATCTTTTCGTACTGACGGATGATTGCGTTCTTCGGCTCGGTGAGTATGCGGAGCAAGGCCGGCTTGTCGAGATTGTCAAGCCATGTGATGACCGGCAGACGGCCGATAATCTCAGGAATGAGTCCGTAGGCACGCAGGTCGGCAGGCTCGACATAGCGGAGAAGGTTGTTCTTATCTACCTTCGGCCTGGAAGAGACTCCGTAGCCGATTATCTGAGTGTTCATCCTTTGGGCGATGTGCCGCTCTATGCCCTCGAACGCGCCTCCGCATATAAAGAGGATGTTCTGGGTGTTCACATGAATGAACTCCTGCTCGGGATGCTTGCGGCCTCCCTTGGGCGGAACATTGACGACATTGCCTTCAAGAATCTTCAGCATGGCCTGCTGCACGCCCTCTCCGGAAACGTCACGGGTGATTGACGGGTTGTCGGACTTGCGGGAAATCTTGTCAATCTCGTCGATGAACACGATTCCCCTTTCGGCCTGCGCGACGTCGAAGTCAGCCTCCTGAAGAAGGCGCGTGAGTATGCTCTCGACATCCTCGCCGACATAGCCTGCCTCCGTCAGAACCGTGGCATCCACAATCGTGAACGGAACGTCGAGCATACGCGCTATAGTCTTGGCGAGCAGGGTCTTTCCTGTTCCGGTAGGCCCCACCATCAGAATGTTGCTCTTCTCAAGCTCGACCTCGTTCTTTGCGGCATCAGCCGAAAGATTGTGCTCCAGACGCTTGTAGTGGTTATAGACAGCCACGGCAAGCTGTTTCTTCGCCCTGTCCTGACCGATTACATACTGGTCGAGAAACGCCGTTATCTCATGCGGTTTGAGCACTTTCTTCTTGCCCGGAGCCGCAGTCTTCGATGATTTTTTCTTAGTATTGCCGAACGCCTCGCCGACATACTGATGCCCGAGCTCTATGCAGTCCGAGCAGATGCAGGCATCAAGCCCCTGAAGCAGAAGCGGAACCTCATTCTCGCTCCTGCCGCAGAACATACAGTATCTCAGACCGTTGCCCTTGCTTTTTTTCTTGTCCATAATAATCCTTTGAATTTGCTCCCTCCGATCAGGAGCGGAAGTAAACGGCTAACGGGCCTTCTTCACGAGAATCTCATCCACCATTCCGTATGCCTTCGCCTCCTCCGCGTTCATCCAGTAGTCGCGGTCGGCATCGGCGGCAATCTTCTCCACGCTCTGGCCGGAATGCTCGGAAATGATGCGGTAGAGTTCCGTGCGGGTCTTCTCGATCTCACGGGCGGCAATCAGGATGTCAGAAGCCTGTCCCTGGGCACCTCCGAGCGGCTGGTGAATCAGTACGCGGGAATGCGGGAGAGCCGACCTCTTGCCGGCGGCTCCTGCGCACAGAAGCACAGAGGCCATGGAAGCGGCAAGTCCGGTGCAGATTGTGGCGACGTCCGGCTCCACGAGCTGCATAGTGTCATAGATTCCGAGACCCGACGAGACCTGACCGCCCGGGGAATTGATGTAAAGGGATATGTCCGCAGTCGAGTCGGACGATGCGAGGAAGAGAAGCTGCGCCTGGATTATGTTGGCGACATCGTCATTTATCGGAACGCCGAGAAAAATGATCCTGTCCATCATCAGACGGCTGAAAACGTCCATCGAAACGGCATTGAGTTTCCTTTCCTCAATGATTGTCGGGTTGAGATATCCGTCAAGAGCAGCCGCGCCCGAACGGGACACGGCTGTCTGATAATCATGCATCTTCAATGACGATATTCCTTCCGATCTTGCAAACTTTTCAAAATCAGTCATATTGTTCATTTTTATAGATTTATGACGATAAAAAGATGGAGTGCAAGGCACACGGTGAAGATAAAACCGCAGCAACCTGATGGTTGTGAGGATTTTATCAAGACGAGTAACGCAGCAATCCGCTTTTTAGCGTTATAAATCTCTGAATTTCTCCACAGAAATCTTCTTATGCTTCAAGGTAATCACTTCCTTAACGGCAGCGACGGTCTTCTCGTTCTCCACC
Source organism: bacterium (assembly GCA_963596955.1). Classification (GTDB taxonomy): domain Bacteria; phylum Bacteroidota; class Bacteroidia; order Bacteroidales; family UBA932; genus Cryptobacteroides. The sequence continues at coordinate 5,506 of CAVBPI010000081.1, forward strand.
TGCTCAAGGATGCGACGAGCCTGATCCTCATTCGCGAGCACGCTCTTGGCGTATGACTCAAGCTGCTCCTCTGGAACATTGTTCATCCCGTACATCGCGAACTGATAGGCAGCAAAGCCCTTCGCGCTCGCAAGCAGGTCAGCCTGCTCCACCTTCACGCCGTACTTGTTCATGAGGTAGCCGCGCACGAGCTGCCAGCGGTAGTCCTCGACGAAGAGTCCGAACTCCTTCTCGATTTCCTCCATCGTGAACTTGCCCTCGTTGGCGGCGTAAATCCACCTCTTCATGAACGCCTCCGGAAGCTTGAGGTCAGCCTTCTTCACGAGATAGTCGCGGACGTCCTTCGAGAAGCGGAAATCAGCCTCATTCGTGTATTCCGCAGCAAGCCTCTCGGCAATCTTCGCGTCGAACTCCTCCTCTGACTTCACGACACCCGGGCCATAAATCTTGTCGAAGGTTTCCTGAGTGAGCTGCGCCGGAGCGAAGGTCTTGACTGACTTCACCGTAACCTGATAAACCGGATTGATGCCCTCAAGCTCTTCCTTCTTCACCTTGATGAGCGCGGCGCGGTCGTTCTCGTTCTCGAACGCCTCGTTCACGTTCACCTCGAAAGCGTCGCCCGGCTTGACGCCGATGAACTGCTTCTTGGCAGCCTCGGAGACATTACGTAGAGCGATGTAGGTTCCCTCTACCCTGTTCTCTCCCTGCTCAAGGTCGGCGACAATGAAATCATCCTCCTTTGCAGCCTCTCCGTCAGTGAGCTCGCCGTACTGCTTGAGAAGATTCTCCTTCATCTCCTTCTTCGCGGCCTCGGTCACGGTTATGTCGTAGTAAGTGACCTCGTCCTTCTTGTCAAGCTCGATTCCGACAGCAGGGTTGCAGGCGATGTCAAACTTGAAATCGAAACTGTTGCCGTCGGTCCACTCGTTCTTCGGCTGGTCTTCCGCAGGCAGCGGCTCGCCTATCACATTAAGCTTCTCGTCCTTGATGAAGGAATTGAGCTGCTCAGAAATCACGTCGTTAACGGCATCGACGAGAGCGCTGTTGCCGTACATCTTCTCTATCAGGGACATAGGAACCATTCCCTTGCGGAATCCCTTGATTTCTGCCCTGCGGCGGATGTCCGTCAGTTTCTTCTTCTTTCCTTCCGCATAATCGGACGGCTCAATTGAAAGAGAAACCTCAATGTTGAGATCATCAATTACATTCTTTGTCAGTTTCATAACTATAAATTTAAATTTTACTTATTTTTTCCCTTTTTCTTTCCCGCAGGATAGGCCACACGCGCATGATAGACTTGACGGATATATTCCTTCAGATTCTCGCTCACCGCGTGGAGTTCCTTCAGGGATATGTCGGCCTCGTTGAACTGCCCTTCGTCAATCTTGCCCTGAACAATCCTATCTACAAGTTCGGAAATCCCCTGCGGCGTGCGGTCCTTCAGAGTCCGCGACGCTGCCTCAAGCGTGTCGCAAAGCATCAAAATCACCTGCTCCTTGGTCGTTGGACGAGGTCCCGGATAGGTGAAGTCAGCCACGTCGGCAGGATTTCCCCCCGCATTCACGTATTTACTGTAGAAAAACGCGGTTTTCGTCGTTCCGTGGTGTGTGGCGATGAACTCGCGAATCACCGACGGAAGCTTGTACTTTTCCGCCAGCTGCAGCCCGTCGCTCACGTGACGGATTATCTCCTGAGCACTTTCCTTGGGGTCAAGCGACTGGTGATAGGTCTCCCCCATGGTCTCGTTCTCGACGAAGCACTGCGGGTTGCAGACCTTCCCGAGGTCGTGATAGAGAGCCCCCGCCCTGACGAGAAGAGCGTCCGCATCTATGCTGCGCGCCGCCGAGTCCGCGAAATTGGCAACCTGAAGACTGTGCTGGAATGTGCCTGGCGCCTTGCTCGCCAATTCCCTGAGAGCCTTGTTGTTGGTGTCCGACAGCTCCATCAGACGTGACGAGGAAACGAGGTTGAACATCTTCTCGAAAAGATAAATCACCGGATAGAGCGCGACGGAAATCATCGACGCGAGGAAAAGCCTCAGAAGCACCCAGTAATCGACCGTACCGTTCAGCCCGTCTATGAAACGGAACGAGAACCAAACTACGGCAAGAGTGAAGAACACGATGACGGCGTTCACGAACTGGAGCCAGCCCCTGTTGAAGAAGTCGAAGATATAAATCGCCACGACCCCGGCCACGGTGTGCATCACGAAAAGCTCGATTCCGTTATGTCCGAAGACCAGCAGCGGAATGAGCGAGACGATATAGACCGGAAGTATGAGCTTCCTGCGGAAAAACGCGAGGAGGTAATATGCGAACAGAGGGAACGGCACCAGATAGAGAGCGTTCGGGGAGAGTTTTTCCACCGCCGACGCAGTAAATGCCGTGAGGGTGAATATGAGAAGCAGGTAGAGATACCTGTTCATCTGGGTGAAAATCTGCGGGCTCGTGAACCAAATCACAAAGAACAGGACGAGGACAATCGCGAATGCAAGCAGAATGTCACCGCACCACATGACGGCACGGTTTCCGGAATACCCTATGCTCGAATCGTACTCCGCGCGGTAGGAATCGAGAATCTGCTCAACCTCGGCAGTGACAATCTCGCCCCGGGACACGATGACCTTCCCGGCGTTCACAACTCCCTTGGTCGGGGAAATCTCCTGAGCGTTCTCTGAATTGACAAGCTCGGACATCTGCCTGTCCAGCGAAAGGTCCGGAACTATCAGCGAATAGATTCCGAATGCCCGGCACAGCGAATCCGCGGCCGCCTCGCCGGAAAGTGAGGCGAGCAGTTCAAGCCTTGCGGAGGACACCGAAAGAATCTCCTCAACGGGCTTCTTCACGGCACGCTTGTCCTTCTGGACATAGACCAGAGTCCAGTCATAGTCGCCGGACTGCCTGCCCCCGAAATATTCATCATCAGCGGCGACTCCCCTCTGGTAAATGGTGCCGAGAGAGCTGGCCACTGCCGGCTTCATCCGCGCATATTCCCCGAAGTCAATAGAATTGAGCGAACGGACAGCCTGAAGCCCGACGTTCCGATCCTGCTTGTAATAAGGGATGATGCTGTTTTCCTCGGAGTTGCGCTCCTGCTGGAGCTCGGCGGCTGTCTTGAGTATCGGGAAATCAAATTCTGCGACAAGAGTCTCGTACATCCACGGGGAACCCTTGCTGTAGCTGTAATTGAATTTCGTACTCCTCGGCATGAAAAGCACAAGAAGTACGAAAACTACAGTCAGAGGTATATATACCCTGTAATCCTTAGGAAGCCTGTCGCTCATAATTATCAGCAAAAATGTTGCGACGGCTATGCGTCAACGTTCGCGTAGTGGGCGTTCTGCTCGATGAACTCACGGCGAGGCGGAACGTCGTCACCCATGAGCATGGAAAAGGTGAGGTCGGCGGCGGCGGCGTCCTGAATGGTAATCTGACGAAGCAGGCGGTGCTCCGGATCCATAGTCGTGTTGGCAAGCTGCTCGTCGCTCATCTCACCGAGACCTTTATAGCGCTGCACGGTTACGCCCTTGTCGGTGCCCTTTCCAAGCTGGAGGGTAGCCTCGCGGCGCTGGTCGTCCGTCCAGCAGTAAATCTCCTCCTTGCCCTTCTTCACGAGGTAGAGCGGCGGAGTGGCGAGATAGACATAGCCGTTCTTGATGAGGTCGAACATATAGCGGAAG
>CAVBPI010000082.1:0-3089 GCA_963596955.1 bacterium
GTTCCAGACCGAGGATTGCCGCCATCGCTCCCGGCCGCGCTTCGCAGGCTTGCTGCATGGCCTTTGCCCTTATTGAAACTAATCTGAGACCGTCAATAAACTGCAGCGCGCCGCATGCCGTAAGCGCTGAAAACTCACCGAGCGAGTGTCCCGCGACCATGTTAGGTGTATCGTAGTCCAACGCCTTTATGACCGAATAGAGATAAACGGCAGGTTGTGTCACGTCTGTTCGTTTCAGCTCTTCGGCGCTTCCTTCAAACATGATGTCGGAAATCCTGAATCCGAGAAATTTGTTCGCTGTCTCGAACATTTCCCTATAGATGCCTCCCTTGTCATAGAGGTCCTTTCCCATTCCTGTAAACTGTGCTCCCTGCCCGGGAAAAACATATGCGTGCTTCATGTCGTACAAATAAAAACGATGTGATAAAGTAGTTCCGTCATAAAACGGCATTGTGCCGACGCGCATCATAATATCATAGTATCATAATGACGCCGCCACACTGCAAAAATAAGACAAAAGAAAATAAAAATGAAATTAGTTTTGCGAACAATGGAATAAATGTCTATCTTTACGGCGAAAATGTCGTGGAGCGTCCTTTGGGATGTACGTGATGTTTTCAGACATATTGATGAAAGTGACTGACTTTTATCCCTGCAACGGAATCTGGAAAATTCATTAAGCACAGGGGAAACAGCGTCGCTTCATTCTTGTATTTGCGAAGGATAAAACCAAGCAATACGAGTGTGGAGGAGTGTTTCTATTTGTGCTTGGGTCGTTCCAGAACCCCGTTGTGATAGAGGCGGATAACTGCTCCACACTCTCGTTTTTTTATGTCACAGGAATGAAATTACCAAACTAACATCAATATGAGTAATAACAAAACTATTGTCCCGGGAATGGGAGCAGCTGCTCCTGCCCCGGCTGGATTCAACCCGGAAGTTCAACCTGCATCGCCGGTCTATAACGGAACCGTTTTTCCGGGCATGAATCAGGCAGCCGCAGCCCCGGCAGCCAAGGAACTTCACAAGCCTATCATGGGCTTTCTCTACAGTGTCTCACGCACGGCGAACGGAGAATATTGGCCGCTTTACCTCGGCCCAAACTCCATCGGCAGGGCGGCAACCTGCGCCATCAATCTTCCGGAAGCGACCGTTTCGGACAATCATGCGCAGATAGTTGTCCGTGAAATGCAGAATCCGGACAGCGTCCTCGTGTTCATTCAGGACACGCAGTCAACCTGCGGCACGACCCTCAACGGCAGTACGCTCGGATTCAACCCCGCAGAATGTCACAACGGCGACATCATCAAGATCGGGGAGCACTATGAATTCTATCTTATCCTTGTCGATGTCAAGTCTTTGGGACTCAAGCCGTCTCCGGATTTCCTCCCGGTTAACAGGCAGGCCGCGCCGGCCTATCAGGCACCGGCTCCGGGCGGTCCGTTTGCCGGAGGATTCGGTCCTTTCGGCCAGCCGATGGGCCAGCCGCAGCAGAGAAATGAGCCTCCGAAACCTAATGGCGGGACAATCATAATGTAACGCCGGATGGAAGCCGTAAAGACAAAACATAAGCTTAGGGGCGTCATCGAAACGCGCATAGGCGGACGGAGTGAAAATCAGGATTATTACGGTTACTGTGACACTCCGCTCGGCTTTGCCGTGACCGTATGTGACGGAATGGGCGGAATGCAGGGCGGACAGATAGCTTCTTCTGTGGCTGTGAGCAGCATCCTGACAACCCTTCTTGAGGCCGAAACGGCGGAGTCTGATGCGGAAATTGTCCGCCGTGCGGTACGCAAGGCCAACAAGGATGTCATTGAGGCCGCTGCGGCTCACGGAATCTCAGGAATGGGAACTACGCTCACGCTCCTCATACTCAATGATGTTCATGCCGTTGTCGCGCATCTTGGCGACAGCCGTGTGTATCAGTTGAGAGGACGCGGCAAGCATTTCCGGACATTCGATCATTCGATGGTCTTCGAGATGGTTCGAACGGGTGTCCTTACCGAAGAGCAGGCGAGAATGTCCGAAAACTCCAACATCATAACTCAGGGTCTGGGGATATTCCCGGATGTCGAGCCTGAAGTAGAAGTTCTTCCATACGAGTCGGGGGACAGGTTTGTCCTGTGTACGGACGGAATATGGGGAACGATGAAGGAGACGGAGCTGGTATCCATGCTGACGGAAAGGACTCAGGCAGGCGTTGTTGTTCAGAAAGTGGCGGACACCGTTGACAGAATCGGACGAAAGAAGGGCGGAAGCTATGACAATATGACCATCGCCTTGGTTGAAGTTCGGAAAAATTCAAAACTAAAAGAAAAAATGACAAGAAAAGCAAAAATCATCATCGGGGTTCTTGCCGCTCTTCTCCTTGCCAGCCTTGCGGGAAATGCTTTCCTGTTCTTTAACAGGAGCAAAGCCGACATGGAAAAGGTAGTTCCGGCGACACAAGAGGCTGCAGCTGCATCGGCAGAAGGTGGCGAAGATGTGGGATAAGGGACTGATGATAAAAAACGACGGAATAAATATGAAACGTTATTTTACAATAGGAAGGGACTTGCAGTCGGACATCGTCCTGAACGATGACTCCGATGTCGTGAGCCGCCGCCATGCCGTCCTCGAAGTCGGACGGAACGGAAAATACTTTATAACCGACCAGAGCCAGAACGGAACCTATGTCAACGGCATCCGCATATCTCAGAACGAGAAGGTTCCGGTAAGCCGTGAGGACGAGATTTCGTTCGCTCATGTCCAGGACCTTGACTGGAGTCTCGTTCCGAAGGACAGGACTCTTCTCATTGCGCTGCTCGTGTCGGTCGGTGCCGCTGCGGTTATTGCGCTGCTCGTGTTCGGCATTGTCCGGATAACTGAGAGAAACAAGGCGAATGCTGATAAGGACTCAGTTGAAACAGTGATTCCGGGCGCAGTCGGAACTGTTCCTGAAACGGATGTCAACTCCGGCAAAGAGGCTCCGAAGGTCGTTGACGGAGACAAGAACGCCACCGATGAAAAGGAAAAGACAGCACCGAAGCCGCGTGTGGTGAAACCTAAGAAAGAAAAGCCTGCGGAGGAGCCGGAAGCTCCAAAAG
>CAVBPI010000082.1:3099-9064 GCA_963596955.1 bacterium
CCTGAAGCCGTCAGGCAGATGCCGGCGGCTAATAAAACAGATTTACTTATGAGACTGATTAAGATTGGACGAGCGCCCGAATGTGACGTCGTTCTCACAAGCCAATATTCCAGCAGCAACCACGCTGAACTTATCCTCCTCGACAACGGAGACATACTCCTTGTCGATACTGCAAGTTCAAACGGAACCTATGTCAACGGCAGAAAGGTCGCCCCGAACAAGGAGGTGGCCGTGACTCGCCGCGATACCGTGACTTTCGCCGACCAGCAGCTGGACTGGACGGCGGTTCCGACCGTGAGGGTTCCTTCCGACGTGAAGGCCATTCTCGGCATCGGCAGCAACTACCGCAATGCCATTCAGATTGAAGGCACCGGAGTCAGCCGCTTCCATGCCACCGTGAAGCAGAAGAAGGACGGAAAATGGTACATAACCGACCACAGCACGAATGGAACCCTCGTGAACGGCTCCCGCATACCTAAGAACCAGGACTATAGAATTACTGCAAAGGATGAAATCATCTGCGGAGGCGTGTCCGTGCCGAATCCTGTCAAAAAGGGTTCAAGGGGCGGAAGCGTCGCTGCGATAGTCGGCTCATGCGTGGCCGCCGTTCTTGTTGCCTTCTGTGTGTTTGTCGGAGTGAAGGACCCGTTCGGCTGGTTCAGCAGGGAGGACGGCCCGATTGCCAAGCCTGTGACCCCGGAAAAGATTTACAACAAGTACGCTTCGAGCGTCGCCCTTATTGAGGTCGGGTTCTATTTTCAGGCCTCATGTCCGCTGAGCACTACCAATCCGATAGACTATGTCATAGTCAAGGGGGATGACGGGCGCATCTCAATAGATCCGGCCTATGACGGAATGCGTTACTCAAGAGCGACCGCAACTGGATTTTTCGTGTCAAATGACGGGCGGCTTGTCACGAACCTTCATGTGGCGGATCCTGTCCAGTACGGCATAGAGGAAGCTGTCGCAAGTATAATAAAGGAGATGTACTGTGCCGCATACGAAAACAAGCCGGCCTATGCGGACGTCACGGTGAAGACGATTTTTAACTACATTCGCATCGTGCCGAACGGAAAGTTCAACAAGGTCGATAACTGGGTGAACTGTCGCATCGTGAACAAGAGCGCAGACAAGGACATCGACCTTGCCGTTCTCCAGACGGTAACCGGCCGGCTTCCTGAAGGCTCCACTTATGTACCTCTCACCATTAAGTCAAACATGCCGATAGCGTCGAAGATATATTCCCTCGGCTATCCCGTTCCGTTCTTCCTTCAGGATGACGGACATGACAATGTTTTCATAGACAAGGTCGTCGAGGCGACGTTCACCAACGGTTCGATAACCAATGTCAACAAGACGACTTACGGCATCAACGCTGTGGTTGCCGGCGGCGCGTCGGGTTCACCGGTGTTCGATGAGGAAGGCTATCTCGTCGGAGTCGTGTCACAGGGATTCAATGACGGCAAGGAATACAATTTCTGCGAGAAGGCCGAGAATATCATAAACCTCTTAAAATAAGAAAGGCATGAAAAGATTGTTTTTGCTCTCTTCGATTCTTTTTGCGGCGGCAGTGTCGGTGTGGGGACAGAAGATAGAGAAGATATACACTACGGGCGGTGAAACATACGAGGGATATATCTGTGAGCAGGTTCCCGGAGAATACATCTGCGTCAAGACGGAGAACACAACCCGCAGGCTCGGATGGAACTCCATTGAAAAGACTGAGAAGCTTGACAGGGATTCCGACTTCACCAGAGGCGTTCTTGATGTCGTGGTTCTCAAGACAGGACGGTTCTATAAGGGCCGTATAGTCGAGACCGTGCTTGGCAAGAGCTATAGGCTTGAACTTCCGGACAGTTCGGATCTTTTGATTAAATACGACAATGTGTTCAGCATCTCCTCCGAACCTGCTGATGTGAGGAGCAGCTTGTGGAGTCAGGTGGATATGCTGGACAGAATTGATGTCAGAAACGGCGACATCATCGAGGGCTTCATAGTTGCCCGGCTTATCGGACAGTCGCTTACGATAAAGGCAAAGGACAGCACTGTAGAGCGTGTGGTGCCGACAAGTGAAATCATAAAGTATGTCAAGGTTCCGAATCCTGACTACATCGTTCCTGTTCCGCCGGTGAAAAAAGAGCCTGAAAAGGTTGAGCCTCCGACATTTGCCCAGAAACTTGAGAAAGTAAAGATTGACGGAGCCTCCTTTAAGCCCGTCACCTTCACGAAGGAAGCTGACGGAAAGCTGGTTCTCAAGAACCGCAATGTCATCAAGGCAAAGGGGCGCAGTGTACGCATTTCGGTTCCTGTTGATACCTCCGCTACGATTCGTCCGGAGATAATTCGGCTCAAGGAGGAGCGCATCTATCACAAGGACAGGTCGCGCTACCCTTACTACAAGGCAGGTGACGCCTATATGCGCTGCGGCTATTCTTCCGCAGCCGTCGGAAAGGACGCGACGGAACTTCTCGTGAAGAATCTCGAACCTGGCTACTATCTCATCCTCCCGTATATTGACGGTGTTGAGGCGGCTGTCTTTGAAGTGGTAAAATAGTTTGCGCTTATGAATGTAGTTTCCATTCAGGGAGAATACGAACTCGCCAACGGCTTTCACTATGAGTATGACCGCGACAGCGCACCGCTCGGTGAGGGCGGAATGGGGCGTGTCTTCCAAGGATATATAGTTGACAATGCCACGGGAAAGTATAGCCCCGTGGCCATTAAGGAAATTCGCGAGGAGGTTGCCGCCAATCCCGAACTCATCGAAAGGGCGCGGCGTGAGTCCTCCGTCCAGATTGACGACGACAACCTGCTGCGGATGTACGGGTTTATTCCGAACGCGGAAATCAGTCCTGTCACGGGAACCGGCATCATACGTTACTACATGGTGATGGAGCGTCTGGTCGGGGTTGATTTGGAGCATGTGCTTTCCGGCATGACCTTCGACAAGTCAGGGATTGCCGTCCAGTATGCACAGGAGATATATCAGATGTATTTCTCGGACAAGAGAAATGCAATCATCACCATCATGGCAGGTCTCCTTTCCGGCTTGAAAGCGCTCCATTCGAGGGGCTATATCCACCGAGACATCGACCCGAGCAACATAATGATTACGATGGACCGCAAGATTAAGCTGATTGACTTCGGCGTGAGCAAGCAGGTCAGCGCATGGACGTCTTCGGCCGGTGGCGGCGGGACGAAGATGGGCTCTTTCATCGGCAAGGTCAATTATGCCGCTCCGGAACTTGCCATCGGCGACATTCCGAATCAGGGATTTCAGACTGACATCTATGCGTCTGGCGTTCTGATGTTCCAGCTCGCTACCGGACACCTGCCTTTCTCAGGAACCAATCAGGAGGTGCTTCAGGCTCAGCTGACCAAGGAAATGCCGCTCAAGGAGATTGAAGACAAGGGTTTCAGGGAAATTGTTCGCAAGGCTACGGAGAAGAAAAAGGAGAACCGTTACCAGTCTGCGGAAGCAATGCTTGACGATCTGAGGAAACTTGCCGAAGGCAGGAGCGTTTCGGCCTCCGGCACACGTCGTGTTTCCACGCAGTTCCCTCCGGAGAAGAATCCCTCCCATGATACCGTTGCGAAGGCTCCGCTGAATCTGCCTTACGGGTGGTTTTATGCTGGTGCCGCCGTTGTCGGACTTGCTGTCGGCGTCGTGTTAGGAATTTGCAAATTTTGAGTACGATGAGACTATTATTGAAATTCGGCGCGACCGTGTTTGTGTTGTTGTATCTGAATGTCGGAATGCAGGCTCAGGGCTTGTCCGATGCCAAGAGGCGCGCGTTCAACGCGAAGCTTCTTGAACTGGCGGACAACTACGAGTTTTATTCCACATTCAGTGATGAGGGCAGCATAGGTGCCTTCCTTAGCCTGTGCACTGACGATTCCGTCCCGGTGGTCAGCGATCTTCCCGAGCATTCGTTCGGAAGAACGCTGACGGCATCGGAGTATGCGGAGGTTCTTGCCGCCCGCGAGAATGTCAGCGTGACCGTGAAGAATCTCAGGAGGGGCGACTATGAATTATCCGACGGCGTATGGCACTGCACGCTCACCTTCGACAAACAGCTTTCCTACAACGATGTGAACGGCGTGCTGTTCTCGATTGATGAATACTATGGAACGGACTTATTGGTCGAGATTTCATGTGTCTATGACAATGAAACTGAATGTTTTCGTATAGAGGGCATATCTTCATCCATAGATTCGGAAATTTCTGACCTCCCGGACGAGTTCGATGTGCTGGAGAAATCAAGTGAGGCGGATGCCAAGCTGAAGACCGCGGGCAAACATCTGCGCTTCAACAGTTTTGATCAGGCGTTTGTCCCGAAGGGGGCGGTGAACCCGTGGAACGACGACATTCGCATAAAGAGGAATTACTATGCCCGTACAGAGAAATATGACTATTTCAGCCAGAGCTACAGCACGACGCATTTCCGTGCAAAGGTTCATGCCGGATATGCCGCCGGAAGTTCTCTGAAAGTGACGGGAGAAACCACGTTCTCAAAGAAGAAGTCCGTCGGCTATCAGTTCGGCGCGGAACTGGGCTACACGATTCCTGTCGGGCGGGTGCTCACGATAGGGCTCTTTGCCGGAACCGGCTATTCATTCAGCTCCCTTGACCTTGCCGTCAGCGACATTTCGTATTCCTACCGGATGAACGGCTCCTGCGGGTCGCCGTATAACAGGAACTATCACATATCACTCGCGGAGGACAAACTGTCGTTCAAGGATGTGTATGTGCCCGTATATCTGAATTTTGACATTCGTCTGATGAAGGGGCTTCTGCTCGGTGTGGATGTGGGGGCGAAGATTTATTTCAGCGGCATCACTCATGCCGAGCCTTTCCATGTCACTGGAACGGTGTCCGGCGATGCCCCGTCGTTCACAGAGGCTGACGCCGTAGGCGACTTCGACATCAGCAGCACGCACTTCCTTTTTCCGGGGTCATATTCAAGGGGGAAACTTGACTACAGCCTCACGACCGGACTTTCGCTGAGCTATGACCTCTGGTCAGGTCTTGTCTGGCTCTATGCGCGATGCAGTTTTGAAATGGGACTGGCGGAGCTGCACAGGTCTGACGGGATTGCCTGGTTCTCGGAAGAGACCGCCTATCCGTGTATTCACCTCTTGACGGAGGAAGCAATGTCGTCAGCCGTTCATTCGCTGACTGCGTCTCGTACAGGCGGCAGGCGATATGGCCGGAACTCGGCATGATGTTCAAGTTTTAGTGTGCGGCAAGCCGCAGGGATTTTAGCTTTATGACTATGAATAAGAAATATTACATAAACATTGTTGGCATCGTGCTGACTTTCATCGCTTGCACCGGCATCGGATTCGGAGGGACTTACCTCGCGAGGATGCCGCGTGCGCCCAAGGAGATTGCGGCGGTCGTCGATGGCGGAAATACTGGCGGCGGACAGTCTGTGCCGCAGCCTGCCCCACAGCCAAGTACGCGGACAGAGGGGATTTCTCCAGCTCCGGCTTCAGATGTTTCTCCGACAACAACGGAGACACCGACAAAACCATCGGAAGATGGTAAAGAATCGTCTGTCCCTTCCGATTCTTTGAATAACAGAAAAGGAACCTCCGCGCCGTCTGGGCTTCCGGATGGAGTTTCCCAAGAGTCTATTGATGAAGCCGCGACGCGGGACCTTGACCCGGATGATGTCTGTAACCCGGATCTGCCGATGATTGCAAAAGTCTCCGGCCCGGCAATGTACCCGACGACTTCTCCGGAACGTTTCGGCTATCAGTTCTCCGTCACTTTCACGCAAGGTGTGAGGGTTCGCGGCGCGGAACTTCTTCACGACGGGCAGGTGAAGTATTCTTCTGCGAAAGGAATTTTCAATGATGTCATGCCTGTCATTGACGGCAAATATCTCCTGCATGTAATCGGAGCGGACGGTCTCATTGAAGAAAAGGAAGTCTCCGGCTTCAGGCTCATGCCGAAATG
>CAVBPI010000083.1:0-7340 GCA_963596955.1 bacterium
CGCGAAGGCCATCAAGGGAGGATATGCAATCCCTGCATTCAACTTCAACAATATGGAGCAGCTCCAGGCCATCATTCAGGCCGCTGCCGAGACAAAGTCACCTGTGATTCTTCAGGTTTCAAAGGGTGCGCGCAACTACGCTAACCAGACCCTTCTCCGCTACATGGCAGAGGGGGCCGTTCAGTATGCGAAGGAACTCGGATGGGAGCATCCTCAGATTGTCCTCCACCTCGACCACGGCGATTCGTTCGAACTCTGCAAGAGCTGCGTTGATATGGGCTTCTCTTCAGTGATGATTGACGGCTCCGCGCTTCCTTACGAGGACAACATAGCCCTCACCAAGAAGGTTGTCGAGTACGCTCACAAATATGATGTAACCGTTGAAGCTGAGCTGGGTGTCCTCGCAGGCGTTGAGGATGAGGTTGCCGCAGAGGAGTCTCACTACACCAAGCCTGAGGAAGTCATCGACTTCGCTACCCGCACCGGCTGCGACTCTCTCGCAATCTCAATCGGAACTTCACACGGAGCTTACAAGTTCAAGCCTGAGCAGTGCACCCGTGACCCTAAGACCGGCCGTCTTGTTCCGCCGCCACTCGCATTCGACGTCCTCCACGAGATTGAGAAGAAACTTCCTGGTTTCCCTATCGTTCTCCACGGCTCATCTTCAGTTCCCCAGGAGTATGTTGACATCATTAACGCAAACGGCGGCAAGCTTCCAGATGCAGTCGGCATTCCAGAGGAGCAGCTTCGCGAGGCTTCAAAGAGCGCTGTCTGCAAGATCAACATCGACTCAGACTCACGTCTCGCGATGACCGCGGCAATCCGCAAGGTCTTCAACGAGAAGCCGGGCGAGTTCGATCCGCGCAAGTACCTCGGTCCTGCACGTGACGAGATGAAGAAGCTCTATGAGCACAAGATTATCGATGTGTTGGGCTCTGAAGGAAAAGCTGAGTAATTAGTATTTCTACTATACAAAAATGGTCTCGACCGGTCTGGTCGAGACCATTTTCTGTTAAAACATCGGATCCCAGGACGGGAGTTTTTCCGGTGTCTGCTTCATCATTTCGAGGATGTCCTGCGGGACGTACTTCTTCGCGACGACGAGGCGGAACATATATTCGTTGAACCACTCGTCGGTCATGATCAGGCAACCCTTGTAGCCGGCGGACGCGCCCCAGCTGTTCTCTACCATCCACTTCTTGGCGGCTCCTGTCTCGGAATCGACATCGACGGCAATCAGCGTCATGGCGTGTGACGAACCGCTGGCGTGGGTCTGCACCCTCTCCTTCTTGTTCATGCCGAACTTCACGCCCATGAGGGACTCATAGTCAAAGTTCGCGAGGTCGAGCGTGCCCTTGCTGCGGCTGAGGAACTTGCCGACGTCGCAGGAGAAGTACATCGCCCTGTTGTCGCGGATGCTCGCGATTGCCATTTCCTTGATGCGGTCGAGCGGGAGGTTCACGTAGAGCCAGTTCTTCCCCTCGTGGACATGACGGTCATACTCAATCTCATAGACCTTTCCGTACTCGCGGCACGGGTCGTTCATCACCATGATGTAGCCGTTCTCAAGGTCTTCGCTTATATATTTGTCGTAAAATGACTTGGGAGAGAATTTCTCCACGCTCACAATCTCGCCCTTCCCGTTGCAGCGCGTCCATTCGAACTCTGTCGGCGGCACCCCGAGGCACAGCGCGAGTATGCGATAGATGTCCTTGAGCATTTCCACCTTCTGCGCTTCGAGCCTTTCCACGGTCGCAGCCTCCGCCTTCTTGCCCTTTGGAGCGGCCGCCGCGTATGCCTGGCGCAGCCTCAGCCCGTCCTCGCGGAGCTTCAGCTTCAGAAGCATCGCCATCTGCGAGGTGTTGCTGCTGCTGAATGTCTCGGGCATCGCCTCCGCCGGCACAACCCCGTATTTCGTGAGCAGGTCGGAAACCCCCGTGAACTGCCCTCCGTCGCTCAGGGGGTTGCTGAACAGCCAATCGACCTGCCTGTCGTCGTCCGGAAGCGCGCGCGTGTCAATGATTCCCTGAAGAAAGAGGTTGGCCTTCTCCAGCTGGTCGTAGAAAAAGACATAGTTCTGCGAAAATTGAAACTCCGGCAGGTCGTACTCATCTATCATCCTTGCCCTCAGGACATTAAGCCCGGTGAACAGCCAGCATCGCCCCGAAGACTTCTGGTCCGTGATACCCTTGGTCTTCACCCTGTCCGAAAAATGAGTGTCAATCATCGCCGCATTTTCGCTGTTGATTGCCAGGGTGGCGATTGAGGTGCCTGCAAGGGCATTTCTGATAGCCTTGTCCGACGGCGTTTCAGTGTAGCCTTTCGCGATTTCCGCAAGATTCTCTGGTGTAAGCTCGCCCGTGGCTGAAGTCTGTGCCGTCGCCGACAGTCCGAGCGCCGCCGCTGCCAATGTCAAAATAATCCTTTTCATATTCATACCTATAATTATATATACCCGTGAAATCCGAACCTCCGCATTCCTAAGAGTGCGAATCGGTGCGTCAAAATTCCAAAGTTACGAAAAATATGCTCAAAATCGTGAAACTTTGCGTACCTTTGGGTTTCAAACGACGGTTCTCGACCGATTGCGGCAGATTGGCGAGGGCGGAAATATGAAACCATTGAATATGGCAGCAGAGGAAAAACGGCTCTATCTTATTGACGGACACGCGCTTGTGTTCAAAATGTACTATGCGTTGCTTTCGCATCCGATGATAAATTCAAAGGGGACGGACACATCTATTCTTTTCGGGTTCACGAAATATCTTTTTGAACTCATGGAAAAGGAGCGTCCGACTCATCTCGCGGTCTCGTTCGACCCGCCGGGAGGGACGTTCAGGCACGACGCCTATCCGGACTACAAGGGGACCCGCAGCGCCACTCCGCAGCTTGTGATTGATGCCCTGGAGCCGCTGTGCGAGATTTGCCGCGCACTGAACATCCCTGTGCTGATGATTCCCAAATACGAGGCGGACGACGTCATAGGTTCCATGTCCAAAAAGGCTGAGGGAGAGGGCTTTACGGTCTATATGGTGACCCCCGACAAGGACTACGGGCAGCTTGTCACCGACCATGTCCTCCAGCTCAGGCCGGGGAAGGCCGGCTCGGACAGCGAGCTGCTCGACAAGGCAAAAATCTGTGAGAAATACGGCGTGCACGAGCCTGTGCAGGTGATTGACTATCTGACAATCTGCGGCGACGCCTCGGACAACGTGCCGGGAGTGAAGGGCGTGGGGGAAGTCGGCGCGAAGAAGCTGCTGGGGCTCTACGGCACCGTGCAGGGGATTTATGACAATCTGGACAAGCTGACCCCTAAGCAGAGGGCGCTGTTCGAGGCGGCCCGCGACCACATAGAGCTGAGCCGCTTCCTCGTGACAATCAAGACGGACATAGACATGAGCGCCTATCCGACTGCCGACATGACCCTTGACAGGCATTACGGGAAGCATATCTTCGAGCTCTTTGACTTCTATGAGTTCGGTTCCCTGAAGAAGTATCTCGGGGAGGCGCCTGCCGACTATGAGGGCGGCGCCGGGACCGGGGCTGCATTTGAGTATGAGAATGCCGGTGTCGCGGATGTTGCTGCCGCGGGGCTCTCTTCCGCCGCCGTGGCTGTCCTTCAGGAGGGGGACGGGCTGATTGTGGCCGCTGCTTCCGGGAAGGGCGATGCCGATGCTGAGGGCGCGGGGGAGATTCTTGTCGCTTCCGGAGCTCCGGCGGATTTTAGGGATCTTCTTGCTGACGAGCGTGTAGTCAAGACTGGATACGGTCTCAAGGAGTGCTGGAAATGGCTTCGCGCCCGGGGAATTGACATGAACGGGAGGCTGCACGACATAGAGCTGATGGACTACCTGATAAATCCCGAAAAGACCCATAAGATTGACGTTCTGTCACGCACCGTGCTCGGGGTGAGCCTTGAAGGCGATGCGGCCGGGCAGGAAAAGGAAACCGAACTTTCGCTTTTTGATGATGCTCCGCAGGATTCGGAGAATGACCGTTCGCGGGAGGCCGCGATAAGCCTCGCGCTCGGGCTTCGCGTGCGGAAAAACATGGATGCCCTCGGGCTGTCGAAGCTTTACGACGACATCGAGGAACCGCTGATAAGGGTGCTGGCGAAGATGGAGATAGAGGGCGTGAGGGTCGATCTGAACCAGCTGCGGCGCTATTCCGACTCGCTCTCCGTCGAGCTTTCTCAGATTCAGGACCGCATACGGGCGGACGTGGATGAGCCTACGCTGAACATTCTGTCCCCCAAGCAGATAGGTGTGCTCCTGTTCGAGAAGCTGAAGCTGAACCCGAAAATCAGGGCGAAGAAGGATGTCCGCTACGAGTACCCTACGGACGAGGACACGCTTGTCGCTCTTCTTGACAAACACAAGGTCGTGGGGGACATCCTCGAATACCGCGCGGTGCGCAAGCTTCTCTCGACCTACATCGAGCCGTTCTATTCCCTTGTCAACCCGGTGACCGGGAAGGTCCACACCACGTTCAACCAGGCCCTTACATCGACCGGCCGCCTGAGTTCCTCCAAGCCCAACCTCCAGAACATCCCGGTCCGAAGCGAGCGCGGCAAGGAAATCCGCAAGGCCTTCGTGCCGTCGCGCCCTGACGGGCTCATCGTTTCGGCCGACTATTCCCAGATTGAACTGAGGATTATGGCGCACCTGAGCTGTGACTCCAACCTCATCGAGGCTTTCCGGGCGGGGGAGGACATCCATGCCATGACCGCATCGAAGATTTTCGGCGTCCCGATAGGGGAGGTCACCCCGGAGCAGCGGCGCATAGCCAAGACCGCGAATTTCGGCATCATGTACGGAATCTCCGCATTCGGTCTCGCCCAGCGCCTCCGCATAGCCCGCGGTGAGGCGAAGCAGATAATCGACGACTATTTCAGACATTTCCCGTCGATTTCATATTTCATCGAGGATACGCTCACCTCGGCACGTGAGAACGGATATGTCGAGACCATTTTCGGCAGACGGAGATATATCCCCGACATCAATTCGCACAACGCCACGGTCCGCGCGCTTGCCGAAAGAAACGCCGTGAATGCCCCGATTCAGGGCACCGCGGCCGACATAATAAAGATTGCGATGATAAATGTCGATCGTCGCATGAGCAGGGAGGGGCTCCGGAGCCGCATGGTGCTCCAGATTCATGACGAACTTCTCTTTGACGCCGTGCCGGAGGAGGTCGGGGCGCTGAAACGCCTTGTGGTCGAGGAAATGGAGAATGTGACCAAGTTGTCAGTACCGCTAACAGTTGATTGCAATGAAGGAAAGAACTGGCTCGAAGCTCACTGACCTGAGCGACCCGGAACTCGTCGCCCTAGCCAAGGCGCAGGACCAGATGGCGTTCGTGATTCTCTACCAGCGCTATCACGCGGCTCTCGGCGCTCATGTCTCGCGCTTCATCTCCAACCGGGAGGATGTTGAGGACGTCTGCATCGAGACCTTTCAGAAGGCCTTCAGCCGGATTGAACTCTACAACGACGCCTATATGTTCTCGACATGGCTGTTCCGCATCGGGCAGAACACCGCCTTCGACCACCTGAACCGCCGTCAGAGGAAGGCTGAGAATATGCCGGTGCAGACCATTGCCTACGACTCTGACACGTCGCTTGACATTCCTTCCGAGGCGACCTCTCCGGAGGACAGCGTCATCAACCGGGAGGAGTATGACAAGTGGCTGACAGTCATTGAATTGCTGGAGGGGGACTACAAGACGGTGGCCAAGATGTTCCTCATCGACAATTACGGCTATCAGGAAATCGCCGATGCCCTCGGAATGCCTCTGAACACCGTCAAGACCAAGATTCACCGCGCCCGCAGCAAGCTGATGAAGATGATGGAAATGAGCGACGAGGCGCTGTAGGGAAAATGGGGGGCGGCGCGTGGCTGCCTTCGGAGATGATGGCAAATGCTGATAAATTTTATGAATATGGATTTTTCGGAATTTAGGGATATATTGACCGCCGAGTTTCCCGGCACGACTTCGGCGCAGCTGGAGCGCTTCGAGGCGATGGAGGGGCTTTACAGGGAATGGAACTCGAAGATAAATGTGGTGTCACGCAAGGACATCGACTGCCTTTACGAGCATCATGTGCTGCATTCGCTCGGGATTGCGCTGTATTTGAAATACCAGCGTCCGGAGGTCTTCCGCTCATGGGGCGGGGAGCCGCTGCTTTGCGACGGCGCTGTCGGGAGTCCTGTCGGCGGCACGGCTGACGGCGTGGCTTCGGAAGAGCAGGCTGCGGGAAGTGTCTCCGTGCTGGATTTGGGCTGCGGCGGGGGATTCCCCGGCATTCCGTTGGCGACGCTTTTTCCGGACGTGAAGTTCACGCTCTGCGACTCAATCGGGAAAAAGGTGACCGTGGCGCGCGAGGTGGCGGCTTCGTTGGGACTGGATAATGTCGGGACGGTGAATGCCCGGGCGGAAACCTTGTCCGGCTCCTATGACTATGTCGTGTCGCGTGCCGTGACCTCGCTGGAGAATTTCCTCCCGTGGGTGAAGGGAAAGTGGCGCAGGGACATCTTCTATCTCAAGGGCGGAGACCTCGTGGAGGAAATCGCGCGGGCAATGGGGCGGTTCCGGCTCCCGAAGGGCTCCGTAGGGGTGTGGCCTATTTCTTCGGCGCTTCACGGGGAGTTCTTCGCGGAAAAAATGGTCATAGACATCCGGCGGTGAAACTGTCCGGACCGTTGCCGTTCAGGGGTTGTCGCGTGACCGTAAGAAGCCGCGGCAAAAATGTTTGGTAAAAACAGCAAAAAACTTTGGCGGATTGAGAAAAAAAGACTACCTTTGCAGTCCGTTTTGTGGAAATTGTATTCCTAAGCGTGCGAAACACCAAGAAAATATAAAAAATAGATAACATGAAGAGAACATTTCAACCATCAGAGCGCAAGCGCCGCAACAAGCACGGCTTCCGCGAGCGTATGTCCACCCCGAACGGACGCAGGGTTCTTGCATCCCGCCGCCGTCACGGACGTAAGAAATTGACAGTATCATCTGAGGACAGGTTCTAGAGTATCTTCCTCATTCGGTACGGATGAAAGTAAGATGTCCAAACGGAAGTTTGGGCATCTTTTTTGTTTTTTTGAGTGTCTTTTTGAGCATATTTCCCTGTTTCGTTCGTCGTTTAGGGCGACTAAACTTCCTCTCGAAGACAGGAAAATCTGCTTCAAAAATACATCTCAAAATGGCCAAGTTTTTTTTGGGGGGGGGGATTTTAGTCGTCAACTATAATAGAGAAAGGGGCTATGACTGATACTGAGAAAGTTAAGGAGTTGTTCGGAAAATATTCTGAGGAAGGGCGCGCCCTGATTGCACGGGCGTGGGAC
>CAVBPI010000083.1:7350-9030 GCA_963596955.1 bacterium
CGAGGGAACGGACATCCGTTCATTGAGCATCCGGTCAATGTCGCCAGGATTGTCAGCGACGAAATCGGACTCCCGGCCGAATGCGTGGCGGCCGTGTTCCTTCATGAGTCGCACAGGTTCAGTCCTGAGGCTGAACAGCCCAAAGGCTTTCCTGCGGATGTGCTGGAGATGGTGGCCGGACTGGACAAGATTGCTTCCATAAAGCCTAAGGACACGAAGCTTGAGGCCGAGAACTACAAGCGGCTCATCGTCTCATATTCCCGCGACCCGCGCGTCACCGTCATAAAGCTCGCCGACCGTCTCGAAATAATGAGGTCACTCGACATATTCCCTAAGTCTTCAAGGGAACGCAAGACTCTCGAAACCCTCATGCTCTACATCCCGCTCGCGCACCAGCTCGGGCTCTACAACATGAAGAGCGAGATGGAGGACATCTATTTCCGCTATGCCGACCCGGAGCAGTACCGCGCCATCACAAACAAGCTCAAGGCCACCGAAAAGGACCGCCAGAGGCTCACGAGCCAGTTCATCGAGCCGCTCAAGCAGAAGCTCTCCGACGAAGGAATCAAGTACAAGCTGAAGATACGCACTAAGACCGCGTGGTCGATTTACAACAAGATGCGCAAGCAGGGCGTGCCTTTCGAGGGCGTGTATGACGTGTTCGCCATCCGCTTCATCATAGACTGCGAGCCGGACCGGAAACTTGAGCGTGACCTGTGCTGGAAGGTTTTCATGTATGTGACGGAGGAGTATGAGCAGGACAGCGACCGCCTGCGCGACTGGCTTTCCAAACCCAAGCCCAACGGCTACGAGTCGCTGCACATCACGGTCAAGAACAAGGACGGGGCCTACATCGAGGTGCAGATAAGGACCGCGCGCATGGACGAGACCGCCGAAAACGGCCTTGCCTCCCACTGGTCCTACAAGGGCATAAGCCATGAGGCCACGCTGGACAAGTGGCTGAAGTCCGTGCGAGGCATTCTCGAACACCACACTGACACTTCCGAGTTCTACGAGGATGACCTCCCGACTCCTCCGAGCGGGGAAATCTTCGTGTTCACGCCGACGGGGGAGCTGCGCAAGCTTCCGGCCGGGGCGACTGTGCTGGACTTCGCCTTTGACATACACACCAATCTCGGCGTCAGGTGCTCCGGCGGAAAGGTGAACGGCAAGGCTGTGCCTATCCGGGAACGCCTCAGGACCGGAGACTTCGTGGAAATCATCAGCAACAAGAACCAGAAGCCGTCCGGCGACTGGCTCAACTTTGTCGTCAGCTCCAAGGCCAAGGCGAAAATCAAGCAGAAACTGGCCGAAGTGGAGTTCGAACAGGCTTCCGAGGGCAAGGAGATGCTCGCGAGGAGGCTGAAGAACTGGAAGATAGAGCTGAGCGACGAGATGCTTGCCGCGCTGATGAAGAAATACCAGAAGAAGACCCTGAACGCCTTCTATGCCGCCGTGGGCAAGGAAGAGATTGACGTGTTCGACATACGCGACTTCATTCAGGCCGGGGGCGAGGCCCCGAAGATTCCTGAGGGGAAGCCGCAGAAGACCACCGTCGAACAGCAGTCTTCCGGCAAGGGCGGCGACGACATTCTCGTGATTGACGCGAAGAACGTGCGCGGGCTCGACTACAAGATGTCAAAGTGCTGCAATCCGGTATTCGGGGACGACGTCTTCGGT
>CAVBPI010000084.1:0-7541 GCA_963596955.1 bacterium
CTGTTCACGCAATCCAAAACATCAGCGAGCCACCCGCGCGTATCAATATTTTTGACATTCAGACCAGGCATACATTTCATCTCCATAACCGTGTCTCTCTACCTCTTCACTCTTCACTATTACTTCTTACCTGCGGTAAGCGCGACGCGCTTACCGCAATGTCCTCATCGAATTGAGTATCGCGATAACGCTGACTCCGACGTCGGCGAAGACTGCCATCCACATCGTGGCGAGACCGAAACCGGCGAGGATGAGGACCGCTACCTTGACTGAAATCGCGAACCAGACATTTTCGTCGGCGATTTTCAGGGTGTGGCGAGCAATGCGGATGGCCGTGGCTACCTTCGACGGCTTGTCGTCCATCAGGACAACGTCGGCGGCCTCGATTGCGGCGTCGGAGCCGAGGCCTCCCATCGCTATGCCGACATCCGCGCGGGCGAGAACAGGGGCGTCGTTGATGCCGTCGCCTACAAATGCCAGGGTTGTGCCTGCTGGTTTTTCCGCAATGAGCTTCTCTACGGCGGTCACCTTGTCTGCAGGCAGAAGCTCGGCGTGGTATTCGTCAAGGCCGAGCTGCGTCGCGACGTCCTTGCCGACCTCCTCGCGGTCGCCCGTGAGCATCACCGTCTTCTTCACTCCGAGCGACTTCAGGTCTGCAATCGCGGCGGCGGAGTCGTCCTTCACCATGTCCGAAATCACTATGTGCCCGGCATAGACCCCGTTCACGGCGACGTGGATTATCGTTCCTACCTTGTGGCACGGATGCCATTTCGCGCCTATGGAATCCATCATCTTCGTGTTGCCGACGCAGACCGTGTCGCCGTTCACCTTCGCGCGGATTCCGTGTCCTGAAATCTCCTCCACATCCTCCACCGTGCAGCCGTCATGCTCATTCGGATAGGCGTTCTTGAGCGAAATCGCAATCGGATGGGTCGAATAGCGCTCGACGTGCGCCGCAAGGTGCAGGAGCTGTGTCTCGCTGAAGTCGTCGGGGTGCACGGCGTTCACCTCGAACTGACCCTTGGTGAGGGTTCCGGTCTTGTCGAAGACGACGGTGCCGAGCTTCGAGAGGGTGTCCATGTAGTTCGCTCCCTTGACGAGAATGCCGTTCTTCGACGCTCCGCCGATGCCGCCGAAGAATGTCAGCGGAACGGAAATCACGAGGGCGCATGGGCATGAGACAACAAGGAAGGTCAGCGCGCGCTGGAGCCAGAGGGGGAAGTTTCCGGAAAAATCGCCCGAAACGAGCGGCGGCAGAAACGCGAGGACAAACGCGAGCGTCACCACAATCGGGGTATATACCTTGGCGAACTTCGCTATGAAGGTCTCGCTCTTCGACTTGTTTTCACCGGCGTTCTCCACGAGATTGATGATTTTCGATGCCGTAGATTCGCCGAAAGTCTTGTTCACCTTGATGTTCAGCAGCCCTGAGATGTTGACGCATCCCGAAATCACGTCGTCTCCCGGAGCAACGTCGCGCGGAAGGCTCTCGCCCGTGAGCGCCACCGTGTTGAGGCTCGAACTTCCCTCCAGCACGGTTCCGTCAAGAGGAATCTTCTCCCCAGGCTTCACGACTATGGTCTCGCCGACCTTCACCGTGTCGGGCGCTACCGTCGAGACCTCGCCTCCGCGAAGCACGTTGGCCGTGTCGGGGCGTATGTCCATGAGGTGTGAAATCGACTCCCGGCTGCGTCCCTCGGCGTAGTCCTCGAAGAGTTCGCCCACCTGAAAGAACAGCATCACGAACACCGCCTCCGGGAACTGGGTCTCGGAGCCCGGAAGGAATCCGATGCAGAGAGCTCCGACGGTGGCGATGCACATGAGGAAATCCTCGTTGAAAAGTTCGCCGTGAAACAGTCCCTCCACAGCCTCGGCAATCACGTCATATCCGACTATAAGATAGGGTATCAGATAGATGAGCAGCAACTGCCACATCGGCAGGCTCGTCGTCTTTTCCACCGCAAACGCCCCCGCAAGCAGCACGGCCGCCGCGATGATTCTCCAAAGTTTTTTCTTGTCCATATTTTACAGTAATTTTTGGCTTATTCCAAGTACTTCCATAAAGAAAGCCGCTGAAGGTCTCCTCGACCATTCAACGGCTGCAAAGGTATGGACTTTCAGGCGCAACCGGGTTGCAGTTGCCGCTCCGGTGCGGACCTGTCGCCCCGTGTCCTTTCGGCATCCGGCCGCCGCTCATTCCCGGCATTTCGGACAGATGCCCTTGATGACGAACGAGTAGGCGAGCGGCTCGAACCCTTCCGGCACCCTAACCCAGTCAAGGTCGATGTGCTCCATGCAGTAGGATCTGTGGCAGCGCTCGCAGTAGAAATGGATGTGCGCGTCACGGTGGTCGCAGTGTCCCTCCTCCGAGCACAACTCATAGTTCACCACCCCGCGTCCGTCCTCGAACGAATGCACGATGTCCTTCTCCAGAAACAGCGTCAGCGTCCTGAACACGCTCGACTTGTCCATAGATGCAATCTGTGCCTCAAGGTCGGACAGGCTCACCGGCCGTCCCGCCTCGACAAGCGCCCTGAGCACGAGAATCCTGTTTGCCGTGGGCTTTACCTCCCGCCTTTCCAGGCGCTGTTCCGTTTCCTGAAGTGTCATGTCCCGACCTGTAATTATTTCACGCTGAACCGGTAGATGCAGGTCTGCGTGTAGGTGTCGCCAGGCTCAAGAAGGGTTGACGGAAAGTTCGGGTGGTGAGGGGAGTCCGGCCAGTGCTGCGTCTCAAGCGCAATGGACTCGCGGTAGCGCAGCGGCTTGCCGTACTTTCCGCAGGTCGAGCCGTCGAAGAAGTTGCCGCTGTAGAACTGGAGGCCCGGCTGGTCGGAGAATACTTCGAGGAAGCGGCCGCTCTTAGGCTCATAGACGGAAGCGTCGAACTCCACTCCGTTCTCGGTCTTGCGGTCGATGCAGAAGTTGTGGTCATAGCCGGCTCCGTGCGCGAGCTGCTCGTTTTTCTCGCCGATGCGCTCTCCTATCGTGTGCATCTTCCGGAAGTCGAAAGGCGTGCCCTCCACAGGTGCAATCTCGCCGTATGGAATCGAGTATTCATCAATCGGAATGTATGCGGATGCATTGATAATCATCTCGTTGTCGAGGATTGTCCCGTTGCCCTCTCCCTTGAGATTAAAGAACGGATGGTGCGATATGTTGAAATATGTCGCCTTGTCTGTCGTCGCCGTATAGTTTATCACGAACTGGCTGTCGGAGTCCAGAAGGTAGCTCAGGCGAATGTCGATGTTTCCGGGGAAGCCGTCGAGTCCGTCAGGATGCAGCAGATGCATGACGATGCTCGAATCCGTCACCTCGCACACGTCCCACACGAGCATATCCACTCCCTTGAGTCCTCCGTGAAGCGTCTGCCCGTTGTTGTTCTTCGGGAAGTTATAGACATTGTCCCCGATTGTGAAGGTTCCGCCGGCAATCCTGTTTGCATATGTTCCCACAACCGCCCCGAGGAACCTTTCTCCCGGATTATGGATGTAGGACTCTATGTTGTTGTAGCCCAGAACGACGTCCTCGAACGAACCTTTCTTGTCCGGAGTCCAGAGGCTCACCACCCTCGCCCCGAAGTTCGTGACCTGCATCGTGAGCTTGCCCCCGTGCAGCGTGTAGAGGGAAACCGGCTTCCCCTCAATCTCCGTAGCGAAATTCTCCTCCGGAATCAGTTCCACCGTGTGCCTGCCGCAGCATGACGCGAG
Source organism: bacterium (assembly GCA_963596955.1). Lineage (GTDB taxonomy): Bacteria > Bacteroidota > Bacteroidia > Bacteroidales > UBA932 > Cryptobacteroides. The sequence continues at coordinate 3,711 of CAVBPI010000084.1, forward strand.
CATGAGCGCCGCCGCGATGAAAATCATTGTCTTTTTCATTGTCGTTATCAGTTTTGTTCTTTATTTACTCTATATATAATATTGTATATCAATGTTTTATAATATCTCCCGTCCCGTAACATCTCCCGATGCAATCCCCGCACGTATGGCTGCTAACTTGAAATGCCATAGCACCACTCCGGCGGACACAGAAATGTTCATCGAATGCTTCATCCCGAACTGCGAAATCTCCAGAGAGAAATCCGATGCGTCAACGACTTCCTGACTTACTCCATCGACTTCATTTCCGAATATGAGGGCATATTTCTTCATCGTGGAACCTTCGTCGCCGTATGGATGGAATTTGTCGAGTTTCACGGAATTTACCGTCTGCTCTACGCTGACAATCGTATATCCCTCGTTCCTCAGCCTCTCCACGGCCGTCATCGTGTCTTCGCAATGTTCCCATCCGACGCTTTCCTCCGCCCCGAGCGCGGATTTATGAATTTCGGCGGACGGCGGCACCGGGCATATCCCGCAGAGGAAGATTCTGTCAATCTTGAAGCAGTCGGCGGTCCTGAACACGGACCCTACATTGTGGGCACTCCTTACATTGTCCAGCACCACGACGAGCCCCGAATCCGGCAGACGGCGGTACTCCTCGGCGGAAACCCTGCCCAGTTCGATGTTCAGAAGCTTGCGGTCTTTGCCCTGCATGAGAAAAATCCTTACTTATGTTGATAAATTTTCAGCACACAAAGGTAGCCAAAATAAAAAAGTAATAGTAATTTTGTGGGACATAAATTTAATGCATGAAACAGGACATATCAATTTTTGAGCTTCTTCGGGAAGAGGAGGAGCGTCAGACGTCGGGACTTGAACTCATAGCCTCTGAAAACTATGTCAGCGCTCAGGTGCTTGAAGCCCTCGGTTCAGTCTGCACAAACAAATATGCTGAGGGCTATCCCAATGCGAGATATTACGGCGGCTGCGCGGTCATCGACAAGATTGAGCAGCTTGCCATCGACCGCCTCTGCCAGATTTACGGGGCGGAATATGCGAATGTCCAGCCTCACTCCGGCGCCCAGGCGAACATGGCCGTGATGATGGCCTGCCTCAGGCCCGGCGACACCTTCATGGGGCTCGACCTCGCGCACGGCGGTCACCTCACCCACGGCTCCCCGGTGAACATGTCCGGCATCCTCTACCACGCCGTCTCCTACGGCCTTGACGAGCGCACCGGCAAGATTGACTACGACGCAATGGAGGCCAAGGCTCTCGAAGCCCGCCCGAAGCTCATCATCGGCGGCGCGTCGGCCTATTCCCGCGAGTGGAACTACGCGAGGATGAGGGACATAGCCGACAAGGTGGGCGCGATTCTCATGATTGATATGGCTCACACGGCGGGCATAATCGCCGCCGGCCTGCTCAGCAACCCTGTGAAGTACGCGCACATCGTGACCTCCACCACGCACAAGACCCTGCGCGGCCCCCGCGGCGGTGTCATCCTCATCGGCAAGGACTTCGACAATCCATGGGGACTCAGGACCAATAAGGGCGAGACCAAGAAGATGTCCCAGATAATCAACTCGACGGTATTCCCCGGAGTTCAGGGCGGCCCGCTTGAGCACTGCATCGCCGCAAAGGCCGTTGCTTTCTTCGAGGCGCAGCAGCCGGAGTTTGTTGATTATCAGAAGCAGGTGCTCGCCAACGCCTCAGCAATGTGCGACGCCTTCATCCGCCGCGGCTACAAGATTGTCTCAGGCGGCACGGATAACCACCTGATGCTCATCGACCTGCGCACGAAGTTCCCAGAGCTCACCGGCAAGATGGCCGAGAAGGAACTCGGCAAGGCGGACATTACGGTGAACAAGAACATGGTCCCGTTCGACTCCCGCACACCGTTCTCCACCTCAGGCCTGCGCATCGGCACTCCGGCAGTCACCTCCCGAGGCTTCGTCGAGAAGGACATGGAATGGATGGTCGAGCTCATAGACACCGTCCTTGACAACGCCGCCCGCCACCTCGACCTCCTCGCCGGCAAGACCGACGAAGGTCGCTCCGACTACGAGGCTGTCCTCAGCGCCGCCGCCGACAAGGTTCACAAGATGACCCACGGCATGCCGCTGAACCGGTGGTAGGGAAGTAAGATTTGGTGGATATTGACATTTCGCCGCAAAAAATTTGGTGGAACCGACTCTCTTATCCTTTTTACCTGAAAATCTCGTTGAGTATAGCCGCAAGTCGCAGGCCTCCGCGGAGAAGCTGCTGCTCGACGGTCGGAGCCCATCTGCTGACGTAGTCGTAGGAAAGCTTGGAGCCTACGGGCGTCTCGTCGTAGATTTCCTTTGAGATTTCGTAGGTCTGCCTGCCCCAGTCGGAAACGCTGCCCTCGGCAATGGCCTTGTTCTCGGATTTCCCGTAAGTATCCACCTGCTCGACCCATTCCGTGTAGGTCCATTTGTGGGCACTCTCGATAAGGGATGAATCCCAGATGGAATGCAGGTTCTTCCCGCTTCCGAAATACTGAATCTGCCATCTGTTGCCTCCGAGGTCGGATCTGTGTCCCATGTGCATCGGACAGTGCAGGTCTCCGGTGAGGTGGACGAGGAACTTGAGCGCGAGCGCCTTCTCTTCCTTGTTCAGCTTCCCGCTCTTTAGCGCCGCAATCTGCTCCTCGATGGCACGGATTACATCCCCGCGCTCGTTGAGTTCCGCATTCTCGAAAGTCTCGTCGGCATCAATGTTCTTATAGTGCCATGTGCTTGTATATCTGTACTCCGGAGTGTGGCTTGCGTTGTCCATCCAGTTTGCCCAATAGACGATGGACTTCCCGTCCAGAATCTCCGAAATCTGCTTCTTCGCTTTTCTGGTCAGATGCTTTTCGGCAATCGCGCACGTCACGTCATGCCCCTTCTGTCCCCATGAATAACCGTTCACGGTCGCTGCCAGCAGTCCCGCTCCAAGACAGACCAGCTTCAATAATTTGCTTAAACTCTTCATTTTCTTGTCTTTATAATGTAGAATACTTATCCGGTTATATTCTATAAATATACATTTTACCTAACATTAAATTATTGAAAGTTAAATAATTTAACATTGGGTAATTGAGGCGGTCTTTGGCTCATCAGGGTTTCCTATGCTGGCGGCATCATGGGAAAAATTCCCCCGTTACCACTTGTTGTAGTGAATCTTCGTCGGATCCCACTTGTCCTTAGGCTGGAAGTCGCCGTCCGGATGGCCTACGGGAACTACGCAGAGAGGGTGTATGTATGACGGCAGGCCGAGGGCTTCGCGGACGATTGCCGTGCGTTCTCCGTCCGATGCCGCGGTCCACACGGCTCCGAGTCCCATCGCTTCAGCCGCGAGAAGAAGATTCTCCGTCGCCGCCGAGCAGTCGTGCTCCCAGAACTTATCGCTGACGGACGTGTCTCCGCAGATCACGATGGCGAGCGGGGCGGTGTCAAGACGTGCATAAGGCATCTTCTCCGCCATCGACGCCAAGGTTTCCTTGTCTGTCACCACCACAAACCTCCACGGCTGCAGGTTCAGCGCACTCGGAGCGGCCATGGCTGCCTTGAGCAGAGTCTCAACCTGCTTCTCGGAAACCGGCTCGGAGGTGAACTTGCGCACGGACTTGCGTGCGAAAATGTTGTCCAGAACGGCATCAGCGTTCTGAACCGTTGAATTGTTGCTGCATGATGTCATTGCGATAAATGTTGCGCCCGCCACAGCGAGCAGTTTTACAAATCGTTTCATATACGTGCTTGTTTTGTAGGCGTTTCATCCATTCTCAATACAGAAAGCCGAACATCCAAAGTGGAATCCGTGCACCGTAGCCAATTTCCGTGT
>CAVBPI010000084.1:7602-8951 GCA_963596955.1 bacterium
GTGTCATCGACGGCAAGGTAACTGTCGGGTTCGTCTTTAATCTGCTCGAAAGTCTTGCCGGCGCCGCCGATTTCGAAAAGGTATTTCCCGCAGGCGAAGAAATCTCCTTTTTTCGGGTATTGCAGGGTATGCGATTCCCCGACTTGATTGGCAAAAAACGTTTCGCGGATTGTTCCGATGTCGCAGGAACCTCCTAATGCGTGCATTATATTGCTGTTTCCGACAAAAATCTTGTCCGGATTGACCAGTTTCTTGTAGCTTTTCAGCTCCGCCGTCAGCAAATGCAATATTCCTGCCCTGTCCAGAGCGTAGAGCATTTTCAGACAGGAATCTCTTGTCGTTCCCAGCGCCTGACAGAGCTTGTTGATGTTCGGAATGAACGGCAGGCTTTCGGCGATAATCATCAGCAGCTTCTTCGATTTCTGTATAGTCTCGAACGTGACGTCTTCCACCGCCGGCAGGTCGCTTTCGAGAGTCTGGGCAACAGCCTCGGCAAGCCGGAGCGGAAAATCTGCTCCCGATTCCTTATAATATGGATACATCCCGTATGTCAGATAGTCAGAAAAGAACTTGAGCGGTTTGATTTCGGATGATATTTCCATCGCAATCTTCACGTGCCCGTTCAGCAGTTCTTCCAAAGAATGGGGGGCGAATGATGCAATCTTCTCATATTCAAGATATTCCCGGAATGACATATTGTATAGCCGGTACATGGTCTGTCTTCTCGACAAGTCGGCTTTTGAATTGTCTATTCTCAACATGGACGAGCCCGTGTAAGCTATATTGAGCTTCGGATAATTGTCGTAAAGATTCTTGAGGGCAGTCGTCCAGTCGGGATATTTGTGAATCTCGTCCAGATAGAGGTGATATACCCCTATGGAATAGAGGTAATCGGCAAGTTCAAAAATCGAATGCGTGCTGAACCACATATTGTCCATTGACACATAGAGCGCATCATCCGGATCGTCAAATGTCTCAAGAATATGCTGAAGAATCAGGGTCGTCTTTCCGACACCCTTTTCCCCCTTTATCCCGAGCATCCGTACATCCCAGTTAATCTGTTTGTGCAGATACCTTTTGAAATCCAGTTTCGTTTCCGCCAGTTTTCTGTGATATACAGTGAGTAACGGCTGAAGTTCATTAGCGTTCATCTTGTTTTCCTTGCGATTTTTATGCAAAAATATGGATTCACTTTTAGAAAAGCAAAAAATACGCGGATTTTCACTTTTGCAAAAGTGAAATTTGCGCTGAAATTAACTTTTGCAAAAGCGAAAGTGACAAATTGTCAGTCTTTGGCTGCTGGCACTCTCTTTGTCGTTTTGTCGTCGGCTCCACGAGGAGCATTATGA
>CAVBPI010000085.1:0-6619 GCA_963596955.1 bacterium
CCGGTATCCTCCGGCCGGGAAGAACACCGCCGGGACATCCTCTGAATATGGTTTTGAGCCAGAGAACCATACGCCCTGCAGCCCGTCCACCGTCGTCCAGTCCGATGTGTGCTTGTAGAGAGCCTGCAGTTCGCTCCATGTCGGCGCGCGCCAGCCTTCGGGGCAGGAGAAGATGGTCATTTCGTGGCTGTATAGCTTCCCGTATGGGTTCTCCTCGTCTGTCCCGACATTCTGCGTCGCCCATTTGACCCCGTCGATGAACTCGTAGTACGACTTGCTTTCCTGAACGAGCGTGAATTGCGCGTCCTCCGCTCCCGGATATTCTAAAATGACGGTGAACTTCCTGTCTTCCCCGGACGTGTTCTCCGTCACCGAGATGTCGAGGCTGCTCTCAAAGTCGTTGCCGGAGACAGTGATTTCAATCCATTCCGGGATTTCCGTGCCCTTGACCGTCGGCCAGCGTCCGGTCAGATGATTGCGGATTTCATAAGGTATCGACACATTCTGCGCGTGCAGGTCTATTGTCGCCATCTGGGTCCGGAACACGACGGCGGCATGGAGGTAATCCTGTTTAAGAAGAAAGAGCTTCTGCACTTTGTCTCCATAGGTCAGCGTCAGCCGAGCCTCCCGCGCTTTCCACCTCACAGTGTTTTCCGTGACCGAAACTGTGGTCCCGTCCGTCCCGATTTTCTTCACCGTGACCCAGTCGGCGTCGGCCGTGACGGAAATTTCCGTATCGCCTTCGGGATTGATGATGTCGTAGCTGAATTCAATTTCCTGCGCGGCGTAGTCGATGCTGAACGCCTCTGTCATCAGCATAATGTCCGGCTCTCCGGTTTCCTTTGCGCATGACAGTGCCGCCAGCAGGGCGGGGATAATGAGACATAACTTCTTCATTGTTCGATTTTTTGAAACTTCTTTGAATCCCTCGTTTTTCGAGGTTCATCAAGGGTTCAAAATTAGCCCGCGCATTTGTCAAATCAACTATTTTTGATGAAAAATACCTTGGAAACCTTCAAAAAATAACCGTCCTCGTCTTCCTGCGTATGCAATTTTCCCAAGTTTGGAGTAACTTTGCGGGCGATATGAAAGATTTTGCAGCCATAGATTTTGAGACGGCGAACGAGTGCCGCAGCAGCGTGTGCAGCGTTGGCGTCGTCATCGTGAGAAACGGAGAGATTGTCGATAGTTTCTATTCCCTTATTCACCCGGAGCCTGAGCACTACCAGTGGTTTTGCCAGCAGGTGCACGGCCTGACACCGGAGGACACGGAGGATGCCCCCGTCTTTCCGAAGGTCTGGGAGAAGATTGCGCCGATGGTTGAGGGGCTTCCTCTCGTCGCGCACAACAGTCCCTTCGACGAGGGCTGCCTGCGCGAGGCTTTCCGGACCTACAGCATGGACTGGCCGGGCTACATCTTCCGCGACACCCTCGCCGCTTCCCGCCGCATCCTCGGAGACCGCATCCCGAACCATCAGCTCCAGACGGTGGCGGCATGGTGCGGCTACGACCTCGTCAACCACCACCACGCCCTCGCTGACGCCGAAGCCTGCGCCGCCATCGCCCTGAAACTGCTGTAGTCCCTTTCCATTTTGTTCGGTAATATATTTTCGTAGGTTATGCGTATATTTGCCGTTGCTTAAGAAATATGAGCTTTTCTGACTTTTGAGCAATGAGTACATTACTGAACAGATATATCTGGATTTTTCAGACGATACAGAGGCGCGGACGCATCAATTTCGCGGATCTCAACAGGGAATGGAAGGAGGCTTCCGCTGTGAACCCATATGGGGAGGACCTTAACAAAAAGACCTTCCAGAATTACTGCAAGGGCATTGCGGATACTTTCGGGGCGGAGATAGCCTGCGACAGGAAGGACGGATATTCCTACTATGTCGCCCGGGGCATAGATTCCGGCAACAATCTCATCCGCTGGCAGTACGAGTCCCTTGCGGTCGCCAACATGATTGGTGAAAGCCGCGACCTCAACGACCGTATCATGTTCGAGGACATTCCGTCCGGAGGCGAGTTCCTTTCCAATATCATTGACGCGATGCGCGAGGGCGTGACGGTGAGCATCACCCACAAAAGTTTCTGGCATGACGAGGCTACGACATACGAGGTCGCGCCCTACGGCCTGAGGGTAATCGAACGGCGATGGTATATGGTGGGGCTCAATGAGTTCGGGAAAATAAGGATATGGGGACTCGACCGAATCCTTGACATTGACATCACGGAGCATCATTTCGAGCGTCCGAAGGACTTCAGCCTAAAGGAATACTTCCGGGACAGCTACGGAGCCATAGTCAGCGAGTCCGACGCTCCTGAAACGGTGCGCCTGCGTGTCTATGGCGGCCAGCAGGATTACCTCAAGACCCTTCCGCTTCACCATAGCCAGAAAATCGCGTCGGACGAGGACGGCGCGACGGTGTTCGAGTACCGCATCCGCCCGACAGTCGATTTCCGCAACCGCATCCTTGCCCTCGGTCCCGACGCCGAAGTCCTTTCCCCGTCCTCCCTCCGCGCCGAACTTCGCGAATGCATCAGCGCCATGACCGCAAGGTATAGCGATTCCATATCCAGATAGTATATCCGCCGAACAGCGAAGCGAAGGGCCCGTGCGATAGTGCGCACGCAGCACGACTTCCCCGTAGAAAAAGCTTACACGCCTTTTATGACCGCAATCGGCTCCAGAGTCACCAGAATCTTGGTGAGGTCGCTCTGACAGGCCATCACCTCGTCGATGTTCTTGTAGGCCGAGGCTGCCTCCTCAAGGTCCTTCTGGCTGCGGATGGCGTGGACAATGCCCTTCGCGTCGAGCTTCCGAATCTCCTCCTGGAGGTCGAGGCTGCGGACGGCCTCCGTGCGGGACATCACGCGGCCGGCTCCGTGGCTGCATGAGAGGAACGAGTCCGGGTTGCCGAGACCCTCGGTGATGAAGGAGCGCGTGCCCTGCGACCCTGGGATGATGCCGATCTCGCCCTCGCGTGCTCTGGTGGCTCCCTTGCGATGAATGATGACATTCTCGTCGAAGTGGTTCTCCCATGCCGCGTAATTGTGCGCGATGTTAATCATCGGCTCGAACTCGGCCTCCGGAACGCTGTCCTTGATGACCTCGCAGATGCGCTGCATCATCAGTTCCCTGTTCGCGAGTGCGAAACAAATGCAGTAGCTCATCTCGTTCCAGTATGCCTTGCCCTCGTCGGATTTCATCGGAAGGAACGGAAGGCCGTTGTCCGGGTCGGTGCCGGAGAACCATATGGCGTTGAGCCTGCCGGCAATCTCGCTGTAGCGGTCGCAGACCAGCTTGCCGAGGTTGCGCGAGCCGGAGTGAATCATAATCCACATGAAGCCGTCGCCGTCCTTCTGAAGTTCTATGAAGTGATTTCCCCCGCCGAGCGTTCCGAGCTGCTTGAGCGCGGAGGCGTACTGGTTCCGCACGACCTGCATCGAGTCGATGTCAAATCCCTGAGGCATGAGCGTCTCGTCCTGCGCGGTCTTGTGGCGTTCCATCCCGAGAGGAATCCTCTTGCGTATGCCGCGCATGAACCCCTTGCGGAGTATATCCGGAGTAAGCTCCTCAATCCGGACATTGGTCTTTATCGCGCACATTCCGCAGCCGATATCGACTCCGACGGCATTCGGGACCACGACTCCCCTTGTCGCGAGCACTCCTCCAATCGGCATCCCCACTCCGGCGTGAACATCCGGCATGAAGGCGAGGTGATGAAACACGAACGGAAGTTTCGCGAGGTTGTATATCTGTCCGAATGCCTTCGGATCCACGGTGTTCGCCCAAATCTTCACGGGCGTGTCATTTATGAGCATCTCTTTCATGGCAATATAATTTTTACTGTCTGCCGGAACCCCGGCCTTTTTCTGTTTTACGATGCAAAGTAAGGATGCAACTACGCAATCTTTTTGCGTAATTAAAATTTTTTACCAAATTTGTCGAAATTTTATCGGATTACTGTTCCTGAAGAAACATAAAAAGCGACTATGCCGGCGAACAAAAATGCGCTCCTGCGCTACAAGACCATTGACAAATGCCTGCGGAACCGTTCCCGCAGATGGACGCTCGAAGACCTCGTGACGGCCTGCTCGGACGCCCTCTATGAGTACTCCGGCAAGGACGACTACCTGTCAGTCAGGACGATACAGCTCGACATCCAGAAGATGCGCTCGGACGAACTCGGCTACAACGCGCCGATAGTCGTGCAGGACAGGAAATACTACAGCTACTCCGACCCGGACTACTCCATAACCGATACGCCCCTGACGGACGCCGACCTGAACCAGATGCGCGAAGCCGTCGGCATCCTGAAACAGCTTTCCGGATTCAGCGGCTTCTCCGGAATGGAGGACATCGTCGGTCGGCTCGAAGACCATGTCAATGCTGTGCGGAAGGTGCGCCGCCCGGCGATATATCTCGAATCCAACGAACGCCTGAAAGGACTCGAATTCATGTCCCCGCTCTACGATGCCATAGTCTCGAAATCTCCCGTCCGTCTGACATATCACTCATTCAAGTCGGCGACCGGGCGTACTTTCGTGTTCAGTCCGTATATATTAAAGGAATACCGCAACCGCTGGTTTGTCTTCGGGAGAGGGGAACGTGACCGCTTCGTCGTGAACCTCGCCCTTGACAGGATTGAGGCGGTGGAGGCCGCGGAGGGAGCCAAGTTCATCGAGGACCCGGCGTTCGTTCCGGAGACATATTTCCGCGACATGATTGGAGTCACGAAGATTCCCGGGACCATGGACCGCGAGACGACGGTACGCTTCCGCGCGACGGCGAAATTCGCTCCGTACATCGAAACCAAGCCGCTTCACCGTTCGCAGATGGTCGCCGAGAGGCATGAGGACGGTTCAGTCACGTTTCAACTGAACGTATGCGTCAATTTCGAGCTGGAGAAGGCTCTTTTAGAATATGCCGACGGGGTAAAGGTTCTGCAGCCCAAGTCGCTGCTGCGTTCGATTCGGAGCCGGCTGCGGAATGCCGCCGCACAGTACGAATAAGGCTTGCGCAAAACGCCGAAAATTGAGTATATTTGTGCGTTTTTGAGCGAAGGCGGATTTGAACGGCGGAGGGTGCCTTTGATGATTTATAGACATAAAAGATTATGAATGACGGACATCCATACTCGAAGAATATGAAGATGGCGGACATCCTTTCTGACAACAGGATGCTCTCGGTTCTCGAACGGCTGCATTTCAGGCTCGGATTCGGGGACACGACGATTGCCGAGGTATGCAGAAACCATTCTTTTCCGGCCGAACTGTTTGTGGAAATATCCAATGTCTTTGCAAGTCCGGAATATTCCCCGGACCTTTCGCGCCTCGGACGGAGCGACGTCGCGCTGCTCGCCGATTATATACGTTCGTCGCACAGGTACTATTCCGAGGTGTCGGTGCCCCATCTCCACGGACTCATACACACGATGCTCGGTGAGGTAGGGACATCGTTCGCCGATGCCCTGAACAAGTTCTTCGACGAGCTTGTCGAGAAACTGAACGCGCATTTCGAGCACGAGGAAAGAATCTTCAACAGCATAGGAAACGGGAACTATGAGGCCGAGTCGGAGGAGAGCCACAGCCAGTTCCTTGAAAAGCTGGATGACTTGAAAAATATCGTGATAAAATATCTTCCGGACAACGGGGCGAATGCCTCTCGCTACAGTATGCTGAACCATCTCCTCGCGATGGAGGCGGATATGCGCAACCACATGAGGGTCGAGGAAAAGCTGTTCAACCCGCTTGTCTCAAGCCTTCTGGACGGCGAGGAACTGCAGGACGGCGAGGATGACACCGAGGTGCTTTCCCAGCGCGAGAAGGAAATCCTCGCGGCGGTGGCCCACGGCAAGACCAACAAGGAAATCGCCGACGACCTCTTCATCTCCATCAACACCGTCGTCACCCACCGCAAGAACATCGCCCGCAAGACCGGCATCAACTCCATCGCCGGCCTCACAGTCTATGCCATCCTCAACCACATAGTCGAGATTTCGGATTTTTAAGGAATAATTCCTGATTTCTATTTCTTCGCCCTTTTGGGATTTTCCGGAAACCAGCCCTTTTCGACTCGCCTGCGCTGCGCGAACAGTTCGTGGATGCTCCAGAAGCTGGAAAATGCGAATACTCCGAGAATTGTGGAGACGATGAAGTTCCCGATGAAGAGCGAAGAGGCCGCCGCCGCGAGTCCGACAATGAGGAATACCCACCAGCAGCCGGTGCCGAAATGGTATTCAGCCTTGATTACAATCGGGTGAAACAACCCTATCATCAGGAACGACGAGATTCCGATTATCAGTCCGGTAAGGTTCATGCAGATAAATTTGCCGACAAAAATACTACAAATCCGCGTCTGTTGCAAATCCCACGCATTTCTTATGTGGTTTTCAGTGTCCTCATATCTGCGATGTAACATTTGTTGCATATTTTGTAACGAGGGTGGAACGGTGATTAAGTGCATATTGTGAACTTTGCATCGGATTGGAGGGCAATGATGCCTGACGATGCAGACACATAAATATGCACTGAAATGAAAAAATCGAAAGTTATCCTCTATGCCTTTGTGGCAGCGTTCGGAGCCTTGGTCGTGGGGCTCAATCTCGGTGGA
>CAVBPI010000085.1:6684-8262 GCA_963596955.1 bacterium
GATATCATCGAAAAGGAATTTGCCCTGTCATCCCTTGCAAAGGGGCTTGTGGCGAGTTCTCTCATGGTCGGGTGCCTTGTCGGGGCGCTTACGGGAGGACGGCTCAGCGACAAGTTCGGACGCAGGCCGCTCATGATGGCTTCGGCCGCACTGCTCGCGGTTTCGGCTGCGGGATGCTCGCTGCTTTCACACGGAGCCGCCGCACTTGTTGCCTTTCGCTTCGTCGGAGGACTCGGCGTGGGGGTGCTTTCTGCAGTCATCCCTATTTATATAACGGAAATCTCTCCGGAGAAGATGCGCGGGACTCTAGTGTCGCTCTACCAGCTCTTCGTGGTGATTGGCATCCTTGCGGCATATGTCGCCAACTATCTGTTTGTCGGCCTTGAGGGTAACTGGCACTGGATGCTCGGATTTCCTCTTGTCTTCGCGCTCATTGATATTGTCCTCCTGCTCTTCCTTCCCGAAAGCCCGCTCTGGCTCACACATAGGAACGGTAACCGACGGGAGGAGGCAAAACTTTCTGAGCTTTTCAAGGGAAAGATGGCCAAGGTTGTATTTCTCGGCTGTATGCTTGCGTTCTTTCAGCAGATTACCGGCATCAACGTGGTCATCAACTATGCTCCCGGAATACTCGGGAAGGTGGGGATAGCCGGCAGTGACCCTATGCTCCAGACCGTCTTTGTCGGTGCGGCGAATCTGCTTTTCACCGTCATCGCCCTCTGGCTTTGCGACAAGTTCGGCCGCAAGACTCTGCTTGTGAGCGGTTGCGCCGGACTGGTTCTGTCGCTCGGCTATCTTACTTATGCATTCTCGATTGACAACCCGAGCAATGTCGGCATCCTTGTCGCAATCCTCGCCTACATCGCTTTCTTCGCTCTCTCGCTCTCTCCGCTCATGTTCGTCGTGACTTCGGAAATGTACCCGTCGCACATCAGAGGGACAGCGATGGCGCTTTCCACCGGCATCAGCTGGGTGTGTACATTCCTTGTCGTGCAGTTCTATCCGTGGATGGAAAGCACTCTCGGGGCTAACGTGACTTTCGGAATATTCGGAGTCCTCTGCCTTCTCGCCGGTCTGTTCATACATTTCTTTATCCCTGAAACCAAGGGCAAGAAACTTGAGGACATCGAGCGCGAACTCGGACTGGAGTAATATATGGAAATGATATTGACTGATAATAATATGGATAAGAAAATCGTTATAGGTGTCGGGGAATTTCTCTGGGACGTCACCCCGACAGGGAAACGGGCCGGCGGAGCTCCGGTGAACTTTGCCTATCATGCGTCATGCGACGATGTTGAAGGCTGGGCGGTGAGTGCCGTCGGAAAGGACGAACTCGGACGGGAACTGCTTGCCGTTGCGGAGGAAAAGGGCATACGCCTGCTTGTCGCGGAGGTTGATCATCCGACAGGAACCGTCGATGTCCTTCTCAACAACGGACAGCCGGACTTCCACATTCATGAGAATGTAGCGTGGGACTATATCCCTCTGACAGATGGGCTTCTGAAGAAGGCATCCTCCGCATCGGCAATCACATTCGGAACGCTCGCGCAGCGCAGTCCGGTCTCACGCGCCACC
>CAVBPI010000085.1:8411-8945 GCA_963596955.1 bacterium
TCAGGCTCTGCTGAAGGCCGCTCCGGAGTCCGCATGGAAAGTTTATGACATCAACCTGCGCCAGAAATTCTGGTCCAAGGAACTGATTGAAGAATCTCTCCGGCTTGCCAATGTATTCAAAATCAATGATGATGAGATGGCCCTGTTAAAAGGACTCTTCGGTTTCGGGGATATGGGGTATGACGAGGTCGCCGCAAGGTTCATCCGGGATTATGGACTCCGTATGCTCGTACTCACCGCAGGCGCCGAGTTCAGTTCCGTCTATACGCCGGAAGGTAAGGTGTCGGAGATACCGACTCCTAAGGTTGAAGTGAATGACACAATCGGAGCCGGGGATTCATTTACCGGAACATTGATTTCCGGGCTTTTGCGAGGCAAGAGCATTCGGGAGGCTCACATGGATGCGGTTGAAACCGCCGCATACGTCTGCACCCAGTCCGGCGCCTGGCACAAGAAACAATAAATTTGCATATATTTTTGGTCTATATTTATTTTCTCATCAGTCGTGTACGCCCGGTACACTCCTTCTTCAAA
>CAVBPI010000086.1:0-5463 GCA_963596955.1 bacterium
GCAAGGTCGTCAGATTTCCTTCCCGTCCGACATTGAAATCTCCGAATTTGAGAACATGGCTGACATGATATTTCTCAGGATGCTTCAGAACTGTCTTGACACTTTTAGCCTGAGCGGATTTGGCCTTGACCTCAATCGGAACGCACTCTCCTTCCATTCGAACCAGGAAATCAAGCTCCAGCCCGGAGTCTTTCTGAAAATAGTACAAGTTCTGACCTTTCTTATGCAGCGTGTCAGCCATCAGGTTCTCGTAAATTGCTCCCTTGAATCCGCCGAGGTTTCCCTGAAGTATGTCTGCCTTCACGCCCGTTCCCAACATTTCCACCAAAAGTCCTATGTCTGTCATATAGACCTTAAAGACATTGTCTTTGACATTGCCGGACAAAGGAAGAGTGGTGATATCCGTATTATAGCAGCGACAGATGATTCCGGCATCCTCCAGCCACTGGATGGAGCCTAAAAATGCTTCTCCGCGTCCTCCGGGTTTTACAGCGCTATACTGAAATTTCTTGTTCTCTTTTGCCAGCTGTCCCGGAATTGAATTGAAGCACTCCCGGATATGGGGCTTATCCTTTTCCGGAGCATATTTGACCATATCATCACGATATTCCTTGAGTATGGACATGTGAACTCGACTCACTTCATTCAGATTGTTCGTGCCAATGAAGGCATTGACAGCAGCGGGAAGCCCGCCGACGACGACATAAAGGTTCAAATACCTCTTCATTGCTGTATGTATGCCGGCCGGGACAGGCGACTCTTCATCATAAAATTTCCGAAGAACGCCAATCACCTCGTCATTCACCCCTATTGCCCAGAGAAATTCCTCAAAATCAAGAGGATACATTTCAACAATATCCTCGCTTCCGACAGGGACGGAGTTGATTCCAAGGTTCTCTTCGACAGTCTGTTTCCGACGCTCTTTCTTCAGTTCGTCGCCATACCCCTGCACCCCGAGCAACGAACCGGTGGCAATGACATCAAAACGCCCGTCTTCTCTGAAAAATTTCAAAGAAGTCCTCGCCTCCGGACATTCCTGTATTTCGTCAAAGATAAAACATGTTTCACCCGGTTCAAAAACCAGCCCTCTTATCTGTGCCGAAAGGTTCAGCAATATGGAATCGACATCCTTTGAATCAATGAAGGCTTTTATTCGCTCCGGCTCCTTTATGAAATTTATATAGACTACTTGTTTGTAATTCGCGTCGGCAAAATGTCTCGCAATAAATGTCTTTCCGCACTGACGAATGCCCATAATCATCAATGGCTTGTGTCCAGGCATATGTTTCCACTCATACAGAGCAGTTTCTATTCTTCTTTTCAGCATTTTGGAACAATATCAATCGTTGGCAAATTTACATTTTTCCAACGACTTTTCAATGCTTTGTTGCATTTTTCCCAACGACTTTCACCAAAGCCGCCGCATTTTTTCCAACGACTTTGCATGGTTTCATCGCACTTTTTCAAACGACTTACACCTTGTCGAGGACATTTTTCCGAAGGACCGGGGTGTGGGCAATCCAATAGACGCAGTGCTGCGGAAGGATGGAGCAGAAGACCACGGCTAACTTGGCTATGACGGTCGGGATGATGATGCGCTGACCGCGGAACATGGCGGAGAGAGCCTTGCGGACGAGGGTCTGAGGGTAAATCATCACGCCGAGGTTGTGGGCGAGCCTGCGGAGGTTAGGGGCGAGCTTGATGAGCGGGGTATCGACGGCGGAAGGACATACGGTGGTGACGGTCACGCCGTAGTCGCGCATCTCGTGCCAGAGGGAGGTGCCGAGGCTTTTGAGGTAGGCCTTTGTCGCCGAATATGTTGAAATTGTCGGATAGGGAAGATATGCTGCGAGCGAGGCCATGATGAGTATGCGTCCGACCTCTCCCCTCCTGAGACGGCCTGCCCTGCGTGCCTTGCGGCTTCCCGGCTTGGCTCCGGCTGCGACGGCCGCTGCAACGCGCTCCTCGGAAAGCCTTTCCGCACGCTCTTTCATGTCCCCTCCGAAAAGACGGCAGAGATGGGTGGTGGCGAGGCAGTGGACCCCGACTATGAGATCCACCTTCTGCGCCGGTGTGTTGAAGAGCTTGTTGAACACCAGCATTCCGGCGTTACTTATCAGAATGTCAACGACATATCCATTTCCCTTCGTCCAGTCGTACAGAGCCTGCGAGTTCTCGGACTTCGACAGGTCGGCATAGTACGGAACCGCCGACACGCCATATTCCGAACGGAGCATTTCGGCGACCTTGCGGTTGTCATCGTCCCTGTTGCTGACAACGAGGATATTGTGTCCCTTTGCCGCCAGCTGTTTCGCATATTCGAGGCCCATCCCGGACGACGCGCCGGTCACGAGGGCAAATGTGTTCTGTGATTTTTCCATATATCAGTGCAAATCCGGCCGGGAAAATATACGCCCCGCCAAACAAGATTGCAAAAGTACGAAAATATTTGCGGACATACGCAACAAAATCACTAACTTCGCAGGTTGAGGCGGTTCGATTCGGGCTCTGCCCGCCGACGCATATCGGGAATGCCGATGCCTCAAAAATATGAATATAAATATAAGGGATATGAGAAATTTATACATCACCGACACCTTGTCTCGAAAAAAGGAACTTTTTGAGCCGATTCATCAGGGGCGCGTGGGACTGTATGTCTGCGGGCCGACTGTCTATGGGGAAGCGCATCTCGGACACGCGCGTCCTGGAATAACATACGACGTTCTGGTGCGCCTGCTCAGGCACTTGGGATATAAGGTGCGGTATGTCAGGAACATAACTGACGTGGGACACCTTGTCGGAGACGCTGACGAGGGCGAGGACAAGATTGCGAAGAAGGCAAAGCTGGAGCAGCTGGAGCCGATGGAGGTCGTCCAGAAATACACGCTCGCCTACCACGAGTCGATGCGTTCGCTGAACGTGGCCCCGCCGTCGATTGAGCCGAGGGCTTCGGCGCATATCATTGAGCAGGAGGAACTTGTGAAGAAGATTCTCGATTCCGGATATGCCTACGAAAGCAACGGCTCGATCTATTTCGACGTCGTCAAGTACAATCATGACCACCGCTACGGAATCCTCTCCGGACGCACGCTCGACGACACCCTCGAAGGGACGCGCAGCCTCGACGGACAGGACGACAAGCACGCGGCATACGACTTCGCGCTGTGGAAGAAGGCGGCTCCGGAGCATCTGATGAAATGGCCGTCTCCGTGGGGCGAGGGCTTCCCGGGCTGGCATCTGGAGTGCTCGGTGATGAGCGAGAAGTATCTCGGGAAGGAGTTTGACATACACGGCGGCGGAATGGACCTGATGTTCCCGCATCACGAGTGCGAAATTGCGCAGAACGTGGCCTCAAGAGGCTGCACCGGCGTGAAGTACTGGATGCACAACAACATGATTACCATCAACGGAAAAAAGATGGGCAAGTCGCTCGGCAACTTCATCACTCTCAGCGAGCTGTTCGCCGGCACTCACCCGCTTCTCGAACAGGCCTACAGCCCGATGACCGTGCGCTTCTTCATCCTTCAGGCACACTACCGCAGCACGCTCGACTTCAGCAACGAGGCGCTTCAGGGAGCGGAGAAGGGAATGAAGAGGGTGATGCAGGCCTACCGCGGCCTCTGCGCGCTCTGCAAGGCTGCCGGAGTGGAGCACGTTGTGAAGGGCGAGAACGGCGACGAGGCCGAAGCGCTGAAATACGGCGAGTTCATCACCGACATCGCGCCTGAAACATTCGAGGGATGCGGCTGCTCGGAAGCTGTCGCAAAGCTCTGCGAGGGAGTCTATGAGGCTCTGTGCGACGACCTCAACACGTCCGTCGCGCTTTCCGGGATTTTCGAGGCCGTGAAGATGATAAACACGGCAAAGACCGCGAAGGAAGGCCAGCCGGGACATCTCTCAAAGGCCGACCTCGGGGTTCTGCTCCGTCTGTTCGACGACATAGTCTTCGGCGTGCTCGGACTCAAGGACGAGGAGGTTGAAGGCGGCGGAAAGTCAATGGAAGTTATTGACGGACTTATGAATATGGTGCTGGAGGAGCGCAGTGCGGCCAAGGCTGCCAAGGACTGGGCGACGAGCGACCGCATCCGTGACAATCTCAAAGCATTAGGTGTCAACATTAAAGACACGAAGGAAGGCACCGAGTGGAATTTGGAATAATATGATAAAGTTTATTTCGTGGAATGTGAACGGGCTGCGGGCCGTGTGCGGGAAGGGGTTTGCGGAAACATTCGCCGGGTTTGACGCTGATTTCGTGTGCATACAGGAGACAAAGCTTCAAGCGGGACAGATTGACCTTGAATTTCCGGGCTACCGCAGCTACTGGAACTATGCTGACAGAAAGGGATATTCCGGAGTCTGCGTATATACGAGGCTGGAGCCACTTGCGGTGCATTATGGCATCGGCCGCGACGAGCACGACCACGAAGGGCGCGTCATAACCCTCGAAATGCCGGACTTCTACCTTGTCTGCTGCTACACCCCGAACTCTCAGAACCCGGACACGCCGGGAGAACTGCCAAAGAGGCTCGCCTACCGGATGGAGTGGGAGGATGCGTTCCGGGAATATGTCAACGCGCTGCATGACAAAGGTCTGGCAGCCGTCGCCGAATCCTATGCCGCAGCAATGACGGCGGTTTCCGGAGACGAGGGACTGTTTGCAGAGGCAAAAGGAGCCTCACACACAACCGGGGGCACATCAAAGCCGGTCATAATCTGCGGCGACCTCAACGTCGCCCACAAGGAAATCGACCTCAAGAATCCCAAGACCAATACCAAGTCGGCCGGATTCACCCCGCAGGAACGCGAAAAGATGACCGAGCTTCTTGAAAGCGGATTCATCGACACCTTCCGCCACTTCCACCCCGACGAGCGCGACGCCTACTCCTGGTGGTCCTACCGGATGAACGCACGCGCGAAGAACGTGGGCTGGCGCATTGACTATTTCCTAACCACCGCCGACCTCACCCCGCGCCTCGTCTCCGCCTCCATCCTCCCCGACATCATGGGTTCCGACCACTGCCCCGTGGAGCTGACAATACAGTAATTAACTATGTAGCAGCCACTTCCACGCAGAAATGCCCTCGACAGTCGTACCATCACCAGAAGAATCGTTCATTGCGAATGAATGGTTTCGCCAACAACCATTCATTCGCAATGAACAAATTTTACCACAACTATTTCTCAACAATGAATGAATCAACTTTTTTGACCACTGTTGAGTAAAGTTTGAGTTTAAAACCAAAGAAATCTTCAACGCTTAAAAATTTCCCAAATGCTTTGCTTATTAGATTTAGCCACAGCAACAAAAAACAAACAAACCCCCAAAATCGTACAAACGAAAGATAATGCCAAAAGACATTCCGTACAATCAAAATAATCAAGAAACAAATCCTCAAACAATTTGTAAATCAAGGGAATAACAAAAAACATACTCATACAAATTAACCCCCATAAGGTCAGTAT
>CAVBPI010000086.1:5473-6309 GCA_963596955.1 bacterium
GCACTGCCTCTCCTTTTTTTTTTTTTTTTTTCGTCTCTCCTTTTCAGCTTCTTCCTGTTGCCGTATTCGAGCCTTTTCAGCTTCTTCCTGTTGCCGTTTCCTATTTTTTTCATTAGGAGATTCTAAGCAAAGTGCAATTATCGGCTGGACTTCATCCAGTTCAAGTTTCATTTTTTCCATTTCAACACATCCTTTAAACTTTTGATTTATTTCAGGTTCTCTATCTCCCGGAGCAACTCCATGCACCTGTTTTCCTGACGTATAAGGTTCTGCATCGATGGATTCACTGAATCCACATAGCGCTTGTACCTATTGCGAATGGAATTGACACATTCCTCATTAAACCTGTCTGAATTCGAGTCTTTCCAATGCTCCATTATCGGTTGCACTGACATGAGAAAATTAGACAGGTCATTGTTAAGCATCTGTAGGGGATCCATCATTTTTTCGAACAATTTTCCAAATAAGTAATCAGGTCATCCGATGATTTGCGGACAAAATCGCGTCCGGAACTTATTATCCGGGTTGAATCATATCTGAAACTCTGCGTTTCCCCCACTATGTGTGTGACCATTGCCTGACAAACAGTTACAGACTTGCTGAGTTCATGCAACTTATACGAAGCTGTGCTCGAACGCCTTTCTGCTTCATACAATTGCGCAGAAACCTGCTCCAGATTGCGTCCCCGACCTGCCGTTTCCGCATAATCATACAAAACTCGCTTATATTCGTCATTCATCCTGCCGACCATTTCTTCCGCCAGAGAGCGGAGACGGATGAGTTCCGCAAGTTTCTGGCCTAAAAAGTCAGTAATTGTAACACAGTCAGATACAATC
>CAVBPI010000086.1:6319-8541 GCA_963596955.1 bacterium
GATACAATCACATCATGAGCATCCTGCAAAGTTGCAGCCATGGAAGACAACTCATTTACCGATTTTACATTCGCATCCATCATCTCATCATCCTGTTATGCTGATACATTTCAAGAATATCGCAATTCTTGATTATATACTTGGAGTACTCTTCCATTTGAGAGGCTATCTTACAAATCTCTTTGGCGCTCCGCGAAAATTCCTGCATGAACTGCTGATTGTTCTGATCCGTCCAGCCCTCACAAGCCACATGCATCTTTTTCTCTGCCATGGTGAACGCGCCGGCAAGCTGCTCTCCAAGCCTTTTCAAGTCCACGCCGAATTGCTTCAAATCGGCAACATTCCTGACACCTACTTCCTGTGACATAATCTATTTCAATTTAGGCATATATGGTGTAAACAGTGTGTATTCATCTCTCTCCTCCGAATAGTAATAAGCTCTCAGCCTGTCTTCATCCTTGCACAATTGCTCCAGTCGGATTTCGTCATTCAGACGAAGCTGCGAACTCGTTGTGTCAGATGCTTGAATTTCCGGAATACATCCTTCGGGTTCAGATAGTCTTCAAACAGGAAGTTGGATGCCTTTTCCAACTGCATGACAGTATGAACACCCTGTTCCGGACCACGCTCCAGAATGACTTTGAGTGCGTCTTTGAATGTTCTTGGAGAAGATGAAGAATTCTGCGAGCCAAAGTCAAACGAGGAGAAACCCGAGTCGTCAGCAGCATCCGAACTATCCAATCCGTTGTTCAGTTTCAGTTCGCGGAACCTGTCCTGACCAAGAATGAAAAGAATGGCGCTCGCAGCACAATTACCATTTATGTCCGCTGCGAGTTTCCGGAAAAATTCGGCTCTGTCCGCAGGTTTGATGACAGAAATGGATTTCGTACGGACGGAATTGTCAAGATAGTCCTGATATTTTCCTTCATCATTCCGCAGACAATCAACTACATAGACATCAGGCATAACCTCCAGATGCCTTGTCGTCATCTGTAGAGACTGCAGAACATCTATGCTCACTCTTGTGGCCTGCTCTTCATCATTGAGTCCTATAATCAGGACATTCTCACTGGCCTCTTCTCTCAATGCGATGCAAACATCATCCTGATTCAAGTCTATGCTCTTCCCGAGGAAAGCAACCGGATATTTTCCGCATATCCTTAAATGCTGTTGAACGGTGGCTTCCGAGAACTGATAAATGGTTGAACCGTTAAATGAGAATTTAAGATTGCCAGGATATTTTGAGGCCTTTTTCAGAATTGCGCTCATCAATACATCAACGTCAGCCTTCTCAGTGTAGTAGGCCTGAAAAGACGTCGAGCAGTCTCCATTATTGTAGAAGATATTTCCTGTAGGCAAATTCGACGTGACATTGGAACTCCCAGACACAAGCCTTTCGGAATCAATATTCGAGCACTTCATCAGATAGCGGTCAGTTATGTTTGCCAAGATTTCATTGTTTATCTCGGTTCCCGACAGCGTTTGTGTGGCAAGCAGCATATGAACACCTTGGTTACGACCCTCCTTGGCAATCTTCGTCAGGATTTCATTAATCTCCGCAGACACTGAATAGGGAATGTCCGAACCTCGGCGAAACAGTTCATGGCATTCATCAGCGACGAGCAATATATGAGACTCGCGTTTCGCGCTGTTCACCTTATTGTAATCCGCAATATTCGTAACCCCGGCAGCACGGAATTTCCGGCCTCTCTCCACCATACGGGTCCGCAGCTCCCGCAGAATCTCCAAGGTCACGCGAACATCTGAGTTATCAACCATCAGCGCGTGCACGTGCTTCTGTTCCTTATATCTGTTGAACTCAACGCCGCCAAGTTTGAAATCCAGAAGGTACAGCTCCACATCAGAAGGCGAATAGTGCAGCATGATGCCGGATATCACATTGTGCAGGAACACAGATTTTCCCGAACCGGACTGTCCCAGGACAAAAGCGTGAACATGACTGACCAAATCAAAAGTCAATGACACCTCTTCCTGTCCGTCCTTCCCGACAGGAATGGAAATGGACTTGTCCGGAGACTCATACGGAGCATTTACTGCATCCTTGAGGTTCACACTTATCACCTTCCGCCCGGTCTCGACCGATGCACAGAGATTAAGATACTCTATCCCGCATTTCAGCAAGTTAGGGATGGTGATTATTGGTGTGGGATGAACCAGATTGTCACGACAAGAATCAATGATATTGCATAAATATCTTGAAG
>CAVBPI010000086.1:8551-8941 GCA_963596955.1 bacterium
CTCTTTATACTCGTCCAAAGAATCCAACCAGAACTTAGAATCAGGATATTCATTATGCTCCTTGTCATAATAAGCAATTTGCCCTTCTGCATATTTCAAATCTTTTCGAGTTTCAGCAAGAGGTTGAATGCTATACTTTGAGTAATCATACACCCGTACCAAGAAAATGCCTCCCCTTTTCCCATTCTTCGAGAGAGCACTTTTCATCGACTGGGAGGCATCGCTCCTGTGCCGCGGCTCGCTGACCAGCACGATGATGTCATATGGAGCCACGATTGTATTGTGCTCTTCATTATAAGCAACGACATCATCGTATTTCTGGATGGAAGAAATCATCTTATCATTCAACTGTTCCAGCAAGTCAGCATACTGCCTTTCCTGAGTAATGGG
>CAVBPI010000087.1:0-4236 GCA_963596955.1 bacterium
GTCCAGCACTGCATCCCGTACTTGTCCGCGAGCTTCTTGTTTACGGAAAAGAAGGCGTCAAGCTCGTCATAGTCGATGTGCCCGTCCTGAAATGCCACTGCATCGACGACGTCATGTATGCCGTCAAAAATCTCGTTCCACTCACGTTCGTGCTCCTCAACGGAAACCGCGTCCTCGCGGGTCTTGAGATTCGTCCCCATCACGGCCTTCTTCCCGTCAATCCAAGGGGAAATGAATGTGGGAAGTCCGCCCGAAACATCCTTGCACTGCTTGCCCATCGCATGAAAAGTGTCAATGGCACCCTTGGTCTTGCGGCTGATTTCGGTGCTGATGTACCAACCTCCGAAGCTGTCGTATTTCTCGCCGTACATCTTCCAAACCTCGTCGATGACATATTTGTTCATCTCGATTTCCGCCGACATATCCCCTGTGTCCCAATACTTTCCGGAATCATAAAGCCCGAACCAGAACTTCATCCCGTACTTCTGTGCAAGACGCAGGAACATATCAATCAGGTCCATCGACGGCATATAGCATCCCTTTTTCAGGAGATACGGCGAAGGATAGGTTATGAACTTGCGGTAACCGGAGCGAATGCATATAACCGTGTCTATACCAATCGATTTCATATATCGGAAATCCCTGTCCCATTCCTTCTCGCCCCAGTTCTGATGCGGGATGTCGTGGGAAATCTCGTCAAGGAAAGTTCCGGTGATGCGGAGACCCTGAGCCTTGGGAACTATTAGCCCACCGCTGCCACCAGCAACTCCGGCAATCACGTCATTTTCATCGGTCCGCCCGCACCCTGTCGGCAAAACCGACGAGACGGCCGCCGCCGAAGCCGCCGCCGCCACTGTTTTCAAAAAACATCGTCTATCAGTCATAATTTTTCTTTTTATTCGCCCATCGTTGCACATTCATTTGCCAATGTCCACAACTGGTAAAGGCCTCTCGGCACATGGAAACAGCCCTTCCACTTGCCCCCCTTCAGAGGCAGGAGCACCTCGCCGCGACGGTTCAGATAGCCGAACCACTCCGGATATTCCTTGTCCTTGAAATGGTTCCAGAGATAATCGTCGAGCTTCAGGAACCACTCCAGACACTGCTCGTTGCCCGTCAGGCGGTAGCCCTTGAGCATCGCAATCGCCGACTCGATGTGTACCCACCAGAGCTTCTGGTCCCATTCGAGCTTCTGCTGCGGAGCTCCCTTCGCATCGAGGAAGTAGAAGATGCCGCCGTACTGCTTGTCCCAGCCGCGCTCGATGACGCGCAGGGAGATTTCCACGCACTTGTCAATCAGCGCCCTGTCATTACGGCGGATTCCGAGGTTCATCATGAACCAGAGGGCCTCAAGGTCGTGCCCCGGGTTGATTTCACGCCCCTCGAAGCAGTCGAGCGGATTTCCGTCAACGGAGGAGACATTTTCAAGCATACAGCCCAGCTCCGGCTGGTAGAACACGTCCAGAATCTCGTGGAGGCAGGTGTCGATGGTCTGCTCAAGGAAATCCTTGTCCTCAAGTATGTCCTCGACCTCAAGCGCCATGTTGCAGATAATCATCGGCAGGGCGAAGTCCTTCATCGGGCGGGTTCCCGGATAGGCCTTGCACCACTGTCCCTTAGGATTCGTGCGGCGCTCAAGTATGCGCGAGAAGAGCCTGCGGGCAATCTGAGCGTATTCCTCGCTGCCCGTGGCCTTTGCGAGCTGCGCGAATGCCATGCAGGCGAACGTGTTGGAGAAAATGTTGTAAGGCTGCACGAGCGGCTGTCCCTCGCGGTTGAGCGAGAAATAGAAGTCCCAGTTGTCGTCGTGCCCGTATTTCTTCAGAAACTCCGCGCCCTGAACAGCGCAGTCAAGCCACTCCTGATTCTTTTCCACATTATTATAGAGCATCGCGAACATCCACACTTCCCTGCCCTGGAGCCAGATGAACTTGTCTGTGTCATAGACGCTTCCGTCGCGGTCAAGGCAGCTGAAATAACCTCCGAACTCACAGTCCTGAGAGTGTTCGAGCCAGAACGGAAGACAATTCTCGCGAAGTTCCTTCTCATAGCGCGAAGCCATCTGTTTGAAATCAACCTTTGTCATATCTTTGTCGTTTATATTTTTTGCAGTATCATATATTCCGTCACATCATATCCCCCACACCCACATTTCCGTCGTCACACTATTCAACGTCGCATATAGATTACAAAAATACAAAATTTTATTAACTATTCGGCAATTCATTAAAAAATTTTTTATCGTCGGAAATATTTTCAAACAATATGCACGAATGACGGAATATGCGATGAAAAATCACTAAATTCGCTGTATTAAGAATATCAGCCGAATATAATACGGGAATATGATATAATAATGAGGTATAAATACATGGATATATGAAAACAGGAAAGACGAGGATGCTCTTGACAATAGCGGCGACGCTGCTTGCAGGAGCCTGCGACAAGACAGAAATAATTCCACCGCATCCGCCTGTCGGCGAGACGTGGCCTGATATGGTGTTCTGCGCACAGTTCAACAATGACGGAACGGCCACCGACCGTTCTCCTCTACATTCTGCAATCAGCCTCGTCGCGGGAAAAGGTCTCGTGACCTATCCGGCAAAAGGCGGAAACAACCCATATTTCGCAAGGTTCAGCAACACTCCGGGCAACAGCACCTCATCCGGCTACTACAAATTCACCTACAGCACGGTCACGCAGGTGAGGGACGCTCTGAAAGGCGGCTATGCGCTTGAAACACAGTTTATGCTCGACGCCGAGCCTGACGCGGCCAAGGAATACTGCGCGTTCAGCGCCATGGCGGACGGCGGCACAGGAATCCTCGTGTCGGCCGAAAGCGAGGGAGGCTGCATAACCTTCGTCACCAACGTGAGCATGACGGGCAGGAGCAACTGGATTCGCTGCACGAGCGGGGTGAGGCCGGAAAGGGGCGCGTACTATCATGTGCTCGGAAGGTGGGACAAGGAAAAGGGCGTCGCACAGATTTATGTGAACGGGGAGCTGAAGAACACGGTCGATGCCGCAGGAGAGATTGTACTGCCGAGATCCGTGAGCTACTGGTGGTTCGGAATCGGCGGAGACGCGAACGACGGCAATGCGGAGAGTGCGTGGAAGGGAGACATCGCCAAGGCAACGATTTACAGCCACGCGCTGAACGACGAGGAGTTAGACATAGTTTTCCGCAACACAGACATGAATCTTCCGCGCTCGGACTTCCGCCTCGACGGGGTGAATTTCCTTGAAAGCTGGAACCTGTACGCCGGAAATAAACTCGTGATTATAGGCAACGGCTTCGAGGAGGGCGACCGCGTGCGCTTTGAAAGCCTTGAGTACGACACGGCCAGATACGAGAGCGTCACAACCATCGGGCAGGGCAGGCTCACAGCGGAACTGAGCGGTTCTCCGGCCCCCGGAAAGTATAGAATCGTGCTCATCCGCGGAAATGTACTCTGTCCTCTCGGGATTATGGAGTTCACACACGGAGGCGGAGTATATGGCGTTCCGAAGGTCATCGCGCATCGCGGGCTTCACAAGAACGGAGCCTCAGAAAATTCGATTGCTTCGCTGCGAAATGCCTGTGAACTCGGATGTTACGGTTCCGAGACGGATGTATATATAACAACCGACGGAAGGCTGGTCATACACCACGACTCGTCAATAGGCGGCAAGGCCATCGAGACCTCGTCCTACGACGAGCTGAAGGACATGACGCTCGGAAACGGGGAGAAGCTTCCGCTGCTGGAGGATTTCCTCGACTGCGTGAAGTCATACAACGGAACAAAGCTGATAATCGAGTTCAAGAACACGAGCGCGGCAAGGCTCGCGGAGGCGGTGGATGCAGTGGCGGCAATGGTCACGGAAAAGGACGCGGACGCGCTTGTGGAGTACATCGGCTTCGACTATGACACTTGCAGGAACATCGCGAAGAAGAAGCCCGGAGCGATGGTGGGCTATCTCGGAGGCAACATCAGTCCGTCAGTGCTGTTCGAGAACGGAATCAGGAGCATAGACTACAATTTCGGCACGCTGCTGAACACGAAGAGGGCATGGATTGAGGAGGCTCATGAGCTCGGAATGGTCGTGAATGTCTGGACACCTAACAGCGAGAGCGACCTTTTGAAATGCATAGCCGCCGGAGCTGACTGCATCACTACAGACAATTCCGACGACCTTACAAATATTATATCAACTTATTTTCTTTGATTTGAGAATCTTTTTGGGTCTAAATAAATC
>CAVBPI010000087.1:4261-8721 GCA_963596955.1 bacterium
GGCATCGGAACGGGAGGGCTTCGCATAGAAAAGATGCCCGGTTTCTCCGGCCCCGATGTATTTCCAGCGGAATTCCTTTTCGCGGCGGAGCTCTACATCGTTGCAGATGGTCGTGTCCCAGCCGGAGAACTGCGTCATGCTGCCCTGAAGCACGCCGTCCTCATACCACAGAACCTGCCACTGAGGGTCGTAGTTCCAGACATTGGCGACGATGCAGTCCGGTTTATGACGGTCCTCACCGACGGCATATTCGGTGTATTGCACCTCCGGGGACTGCCCCACGGCCTTATAATACCAAGAAAGTCGCCCGTCATTCACCCTATAGACATAGTAGCCCCAAGGGACGCCGTCCATGCTCCAGAGTGACTGCCAGAACAGACCGCTCAGAGGCGCGTGAACGTGCTCGAAGAGGTTGTCAGCAAGCGGATAGTTCTCGGCGTAG
Source organism: bacterium (assembly GCA_963596955.1). Classification (GTDB taxonomy): domain Bacteria; phylum Bacteroidota; class Bacteroidia; order Bacteroidales; family UBA932; genus Cryptobacteroides. Next base: position 4,704 of record CAVBPI010000087.1, read on the forward strand.
TGCTCGTGGGCGGTGCAGAGATGGGCATTGTAGGGAGCGAGAACGCGATAGAGCTCACGCCTGTTTCCGACAATCTTGTTCATTTCCTCCTTGCCGTACTGTCCGGCACGCGCCTCGCGCGACCATGTCGGGATGTGCATGAACACCACCACAGTTGAACCGTGAGGTATGTCCGCAAGGTCGTGCTCCAGCCATTCCAGTTGGCTTTCCTCGATGTAGCCGACATAGTGACGGCTGTAGTAGAACACGTCGTCAAGAACGACATAATGCACCGAACCCTCATCGAAGGAGTAGTAGGTAGGGCCGAAGATTTCCTTGTAACGGGTCTTGCTCTCCTCGTTCGAGCGGGCAGGCATTACGATGTCATGGTTACCCATCAGATAGTGAAACGGTATTCCCGACTCCTCCAGCGCATTCTTCTCGGGAATGAACAGGGACGGTTCGCGGCTGATTTCACCGATTATGTCTCCGCAGACCATTCCGAACGCCGGCAGCCCCTCGCGAGCGACGGTCTCGCGTATGTCCGCAGCAGCCCTGCGTGAAAGCTCAACGTCGCCGTCCTCATAGACCTGAGGGTCTGCAACGACGATGAAGCAGTGGTCGCCAGTAGCAGCCGCGTTGGAAGAAGCCGAGGCGGACTTTGAAAACGGCTTTGCAGCAGACCCGGGAAGTGAAACGGCTGCCGGACATGAAAGCGGTCCGGCGGTAGGCCTCAGAATTGCAGCGAAGCCGCCTCCCGGGGCAAGCCTTATGGAGAGAGTGTCGGAAGAGGTGACATGAGTGCGGCGAAGACTGTAGTCCTGCGCCCATTTGTCGGCATTCACACCGTCCTCGAACACTGTAGCTTCGTAGCGTCCCTCGCCCAAGAAGCCGAGCGGGCAGCTCATGCCGCAAGGAGTCCAGTTGTTCATCGCTCCGACATACCACGTGTCGCCATTGCGGCGGGCAATCAGCAGCCTCTCCCCCGCCACTGCCTCAATCGCGCGGGTCTCGTCCCAAGTTGTCGGAACGGAAGCGATGAATGAGGTGAAGTCATTCTCCCTGTAATAGTTGGACGGGCTGTCGCAGAGCATCTGAACCGGACTCTCAAAAACGACGAAAATCGCGGTCTGATGCGCCCGTGTGCCCTGACTCATAGGATGATTCCAGCGTATGGAGAAATCGTCGCGGGTGGCGTTGAGCGTAGCGCCCGGAGTGTAGTCCATCGGACCGGCGACCATCCGCGTGAACGGCAGCTTGAGGTCATGCTCCGGAGATATGTCGTAGGAGCATTTGTCGTGCTCCATGCCATACACGCCCTCGTAGGAGAGAACATTAGGATATTTCCTGTGGAGCCCGTTCGGCTTGAAGCTGCCGTGGAAATCGACAATCATCTGCCGGTTGAAGCATTCGGAGGCAAGCCTTTCGTAGAAATTGACCATGTTGCGGTCATTCATCTGCATGAAATCGACCTTCACTCCCTTCACGCCCCAGTCGCGGTAGGTGTCAAGAATATCCTCCATATTGTCCCAGAGCGGAGTCCAGAGTGCCCAGAGCACCACGCCGATACCCTTTGACTTGCCGTAGCGGATGATTTCCGCGAGGTCGAGCCCCGGCTTGGGATGGGTGATGTCAAGAGTTCCTGCGGACCAGCCCTCATCCATGAGGATGTATTCGAGTCCGTAGTTCGCGGCGAAGTCAATGTAATATTTATATGTCTCCGTATTCACCCCGGCCTCGAAAGGAACGCCATAGACATTGAGCATACACCACCATTCCCACGAAATCTTGCCCGGCGTCACCCAAGATGCGTCGCCATCGACCTGCGGGGAGGCAAGCTGCCACGGCAGGGTGTTCTCAAGCAGGCTGCGATCGTCTCCGATTGTCATCACACGCCACGGATAGCTGCGCACGGCGGCCGTCTCGGCGGCATAGTCGGCCTTGCGGATGACATTCACGTCCCTGTCAGTGCGCATCTCGCGCTCCAATACCTCACGGGGAAAGCGCGACTCCAGCCGGGTGCCCTTCCCCGCGAAAAGGAACTGGCAAGGATAGTCGTGGAGGTCGGTCTCGGTGAGCACGAGCCTTGTTCCGGACGGCGTGCTGAGGCTGAGCGGAAGGTAGGAATATGTCTCCGTGCCTATTTCCGAGAGTTTCAGCGGCTGGAAGAAAGCCTCGCAGTGGGTTATGAACTCGGGGCTTTTCTCAAAGGACCAGTAGGCGGTGCAGTCGTCAGCGAAATTGAAGTTCGCGGTTTCGTCCTGCACGAAGACCTTGCCCTTGCCGAAGTCCGTGGAGAAACGGTAGGCCACGCCGTTGTCGTAGGCACGGAAAGTCACCGACCATGAGCCGCGCAGACGGAGCGTGAGTTCATTGCAGCGGTCCCGGATGGTGCTGAACTTGGTCGGGACAGTGACCGTGAGGAGTTCATCGGCGGAACGCCTTGTTGCCTTGACTACCTTGCAGGAGGCCGTCAGGGGCTTGCCGGCGACGTTGCGGATGTCCATGCCGAGAGCGGAGGGTTTCAGCAGGAGTTCGCCGGAGCGGGAGACCGACCATGCGAGGGAGTCCCCGACCGAAACCGTCACGGAGATGTTTCCGTCCAGGGACTTGAGTTCATATTCACGGGCGTGCCCGCTGCCTCCCCAGACAAGGGAGAGCAGCGTTGCCGCACAGATTGCAAGAATTTTTCTTCGCATAATTATTATTGTCTTATAGACTGCACAAAGATTTGTCTTATGGCTGCACAAAGATTTCTCGACTTCACTTCGTTCCGCTCGAAATGACAGGGGGGGGCTGACTACTTGTCATTCCGAATGAATGTCGCCTCAAATTGTGAATCTGCCATTCTGAATGAATGTCATCTCGGGTGAACGACTGTCATTTCGAATGAATGTCATCTTAGGTGAACGACTGTCATTTCGAGCGGAGCGAGAAATCTTTGTGCCGGGTTAATCATTCGGCTACTGCGGCAATGTCTGCCTTGGCGGCCTCGATGCCGGCCTTGATGTCGTCCCAGCGCTTGTTGCGGATGATGTGGCTGAGTTCAAAGACCATCACGCCCTCGGTCTCGCGGTAGCAGAGGCGCACGCCTTCCTTCACGTCGAAGTTCGGCTTTGCGCACTCGATGGTTCCGTAAATCTTGCAGGCATCGCCGATTATGCGCTTGCAGCGGTTGATGGCATACTCGACCGACTCCGCGTCGCCCGCGCCATAGACTCTGTCGAGATAGGCGCCGAGCTGGAACACGTCGAGGTAGTTCGCGAATCCTGTCTTGTAGTAGTCCGGGGTTGCCCAGAAGTAATTGCCGGTGGTGGAGTCTATGTCCTTGTTGGCCCAGTTTTGCCCGGTGTGCGGAAGCGGCCACCATGACGCTGCCCAGTAGTGAACATCTACCGACGGCTTTATGGACTTTATCTTGTCGTGAATGTCCTTGACGATGCCCTGAATGACGGAGGCACGCCATTCCATCCACTTGTTGTAGTACTTTCCCGGCTTTATGTCGCTCTTGTTAGAGGAGTTGAAAGTATAGATGTCCTCCGGGAAGTTCTCGACCGTCACGCCGGCATATTTCTCGAACGCGAGCTTCGATGCCTGCGAGAAGTCGCTGTTGGAGTTCATGTAGCGGCAGTAGTCGAGGGCATAGCCGTCGAAGTCATACTTGGTCACAAGTTCCTCGACCATCCTCATGATGTAGTCGTGGACCTCTGGCAGAATCGGATTGAGGAAGGCAAAGACACTGCCATAGTCGTCGGTCTTGCGAATGTCGCGGATGCCCGTCGGAAGATACTCCTGACAGAACTTGTCGTCCCAGTAAGGGTCAGTGTAGCCGGGTCCGGTGCCTCCAGCCGGAGCGGAAGCCGACGGAAGTCCCATGGTCATGATGGTGGTTGAGACGATTATCTTCATCTCGCGGCTGCGTGCCTCGTCGATGAAGAACTGGAGGTAGTCGTAGCCTCGGTTTTCGATGGTTCCGTAGCCGAGGCTGGTGCATTTCGGAAGGAAGTCGCTCTCATAGAGAACGTCACCCTGCACCGGC
>CAVBPI010000088.1:0-1604 GCA_963596955.1 bacterium
GTGCTGTAGTTGCTGTATTCGCTCTTCAGAACGATTCTATTGTTCTTGATTCTGACGATAAGGAAGACATGAAGACCGGTTATGTTGCAGCCCCTGATATTCTGTCAGATGATTTTTATGATGAATTCTTCAGTTGTAGGGACTATCCTGCAACAGAATTGGCGCTTCTTGCTGTAGATAAGCACTTTCAGAGGAATGGTTTGGGGCAGATTGTTGTAAATGCAATATTTGAGATGTTGCGGGGCAATTCATTGGCAGGCTGTGTATTTGTAACTGTTGAGGCGATTTCTACAGTGAATTATTCTACTCTCAGGTTTTATCAGAAACTGGGATTCTCGAACTGTATTCCAGTTCCAAGGCAAGGAACGCTGCGGATGTATGCTCCTCTGTATCCGGCAAATCCTTAGATATATCCTATAAAATGGCTATATTTGCGGTAGTTAACATATTTTGTCAGAAACACAAAAGTTAGATTTTGTCGTGTCATGAAGAATATTCTGAAATCCATGATTATGCTTGCCGCTGCAGTGACGGCCGCATCCTGCGGAAACGGAAACGAAGGAAATGAGAACCCCGACGCCGGATTTGCCGACTACATCGAGGCCTACACGGGAGGGCTGATTTCCGATGCGTCGTCGGTGAAGATTCAGTTCGCATCGACCCCGGATACCTCGGTTCCTGCCGACGGGCTGCTCAGCTTTTCTCCTTCGCTCAGGGGCGAGGCCCGCTGGGTCGGTTCCAAGATGATAGAGTTCGTGCCTGGGGACGGGCAGCTGAAACAGGGACGGGAATACCATGGCAAATTTGCTGTAGGCAAGGTCTTCGGCGTGGAGAAGCCGGAGCTCAGAACCTTCGGCTTCACATTCAGAGTCGCGCCGAAAAAGGCCGCGGTTTCAGTTGACAATGTCCGGATTCTGAAATCCTCCCAGTCGGAGGCCGCGATAAACGGACGCCTGATGCTCAGTGAGAGCGTCCCGGAGGACGAGGCTTCGGGAATGCTCTATGCGGAAGGCGCCGGAGCCGCCAAGGTTTCCGTCAGGCAGACGTCGGAGCTGGGAGTTTATGAATTTACCTGCGCTCCGGTTGCGCGCCGTGCGTCTGACAGTCGTGTCACCCTTGTCTTTGACGGGCATTCTTCCGGATTCGGAAAGACCGTTTCGGCAGATGTCACGGTTCCTGCCTCGGAGGGCTTCCGGGTTCTGTCCGCCAAGAAAAAAGACGGGGATGAGTCATATGTGGAAGTTGTTCTCTCCCAGCCTCTTGACCCGCTGTCCGATGTCTCCGGAATGTTCACGCTGTCGGTCGAAGGACGCAGCTACACATCCGTTGACGGCAACATTGTCCGTGTCTTCTTTGAAAGGAAAAAGGCTGAGGATAATCTCTCGCTGACTGTCTCCGGCTCCCTCAAGGACTTCACGGGCACACGGCTCGGTGAAGACTGGACAGCGGAATTCCGCTCGGACGAGCTCAAGCCTGCCGTCCGTTTGCCGAGCCGCGGCAACATTCTTCCGGATGCCTCCGAACTCCGCCTTCCGTTCCAGGCAGTGAATCTCAAGGCCGTGGATTTGAGAGTCATCAAGATTTACGGCGACAATGTCCTGCAT
>CAVBPI010000088.1:1647-4365 GCA_963596955.1 bacterium
CCCGCAGACAGACCTGCGCCAGTGGCAGAATTTCTCGGTCGATTTGTCCGGGCTGATGAAGCGTGAGCCGGGAGCAATATATCGCATATCCCTTTCTTTCCGTCAGGAATATTCCGTCTATGGAAAGACCGACGTCGCTGTTTCCGGCGAGGATTCATCTCTTACGAAGCTCGCAGCCGGTGAGATGAGCGCCGAGGACGAGGCGGTGTGGGACATACCGTATTCATATTACTATGACAATTACTACGATTGGGAAAAATATGACTGGAACGAGCGCGACAACCCTATGGCCCCGACATATTATATGCAGGCCGACAGGTTCCCGAGCGTGAATCTGATGAACTCGAATGTCGGAGTCATCGCGAAGTCGGGGGGAAACGGGAATATGTGGGTATATGTCAGCGATATCGTCTCCGCATCCCCGCTTTCGGGCGTGGAGATTTCGGCCTACAACTATCAGCTGCGCAGGCTCGCCACGGCAAAGTCGGACGCGGAAGGCCGTGCTGAACTCGCGTTTGAAGGCAAGCCTTTTGTCGTCGTCGCGAAATCCGGCGACGCGGTCTCGTATCTCAAGGTCATCGACGGGCAGGAAAATTCCCTGAGCCGCTTCGATGTTGGTGGACAGACCGTCGAAAAAGGGCTGCGCGGCTTCATCTATGGCGAGAGGGGAGTCTGGAGACCGGGCGACACCATGCACCTTGTGCTGCTCGTCGAGTCTTCGGGAAAGAAGCTTCCGCAGGACCATCCGGCCGTGCTTGAAGTCTATGGACCTCAGGGGCAGTTCTTCTCGCGGCAGGTCTGCCCGAAATCAGTTGACGGGTTCTACACCTTCGATGTCCCGACTTCGGGAAGCGACATGACCGGAACCTATCATGCCTACGCGAAAATCGGCGGCGCCACATTCCATAAGGCCCTGCACGTCGAGACCATAAAGCCGAACCGTCTAAAGGTGACGACGACGCTTCCTTCAGATGTGCTTGACGCGGACTCCACGTCCACATTCCGGGTAAGCTCGGCATGGCTCACCGGAGCGGCTGCCTCTTCTCTTACGGCAAAGGCAACCGTCAGACTGACTCCGCGAAAGACTGCGTTCAAGGGCTTCGACGGCTACATCTTCTCGAACCCGCTCTCGGAATTCCGCTCAATGGAAAAGGAACTCTTCAGCACGGTACTCGACGTTCGCGGCAATTCGTCGGTCAGCGTGCACGTTCCTGCCGCTCCCGATGCTCCCGGAATGCTGAACGCCACCATCGTCACGAGGGTTTCAGAACCGGGTGGAAATGAGAGCACGGTCTCGCAGAACGCGCTCTGCTCTCCGTTCGGCGCCTATGTCGGAGTGCTCATGCCTTCTTCAGAAAGCGGTTTTCTTGAGACGGACAAAGACTGGCGCATTAAGGTATGTGCTGTGGGCAAGGACGGACGCAGGATTGCCGGGCATCGCCTTGAATACAGGATTTACCGCCTTGACAGCAGCTGGTGGTGGGAACGGGACGGAGCCGAACTCACCTCGTTCATAAGAAGTTCCTCCGCAAAGGTCCATGCCTCCGGACAGATTGTCTCCGGAACTTCCGACTCTGAAATCCGTTTCCGCCTCGACTATCCGGACTGGGGCAATTTCCTTCTCTATGTCACGGACCTTGACAGCGGTCACAGTTCCGGCACGACCTTCCTTTGCGACTGGCCGCAGTGGCGCGGACGCGGTGACAGGGCGGAGAGCACCTCGGCTTCAATGCTGTCATTCTCGCTTGACAGAAAATCCTGTCAGGTCGGCGACGAGGTGGTGGCTTACCTTCCGGCCGCAAAGGGCGCGAGGGCACTTGTCTCGTTCGAGAACGACAGCCGCGTGATAGCTTCTTCATGGGTAGAGACATCAGCCGACTCCGAGACGCCGTTCCGCTTCCGCGTGACCGGTGAGATGGCTCCGTCATGTTATGTACACGTGACTCTTCTCAATCCATATCGCAGGACGGCCGAGGGACAGCCTCTTCGTCTCTACGGCGTTCAGCCTCTGACTGTCAGTGCTCCGGATTCGCACCTTGACCCGGTGCTCTCTCTTCCGGAGACGATACGCCCTCAGGAAGAATTTGCCGTCCGCGTCCGTGAAAAGTCAGGTCGGCCGATGTCCTACACCATCGCCATCGTCGATGAGGGGCTGCTGGACCTCACCGGTTTCAAGACGCCGGACCCTTGGGTGGAGATGAACCGCAGGAGCTCTCTCGGCGTCCGGACCTGGGACATATATAATAATGTTATGGGAGCCTACGGGACTTCGTTCGCCTCGATGTTCAGTGTCGGAGGTGACGAGGACCTCAGGATTGACGGAACCGTGCGCGACAACCGCTTCGAGCCTGTGGTCAGGTTCCTCGGACCCTTCACTCTCAGACGCGGCGAAAATGTCCACAAGGTCACGCTTCCGATGTATGTCGGTTCTGTCCGCGTGATGCTGGTGGCTGCCCGTGACGGAGCCTTCGGCTCTGCGGAGAAGACTGTTCCGGTGCGCTCTCCGCTTATGGTTCTGCCTACGCTTCCGCGCGCTCTCGCCACGGGCGAGAAGGTGACGATGCCGGTGAACGTGTTCGCGATGGAAGAATCTGTCCGCAATGTCGAAATCACGGTTTCGGCAGACGGTACTCTCCGCCTCAGCGGCCCCGCGTCCAAGTCGCTGTCATTCGGCGCTCCGGGAGATGAGATGACCTCGTTCGAGTTCCGGACGGGAAC
>CAVBPI010000088.1:4431-8663 GCA_963596955.1 bacterium
TCATGGTACGCAACATAAATCCTCCGGCCCTTTCGGTGCAGCGTGCTGTCATGCTTCCGGGCGAATCCTGTGGCTTCGAATGCCCGGATGGCATCAATGTCCTCGAAGTCAGCGCGTTCCCGTCTATAGACATCAACGGCGTGTGGTTCTACATGAAGCACTATCCGCACCAGTGCACGGAACAGCTCTGTGCCAAGGGGATAACCCTCCTGTCGATAATGCCGCTGCTTGATGAACAGCGCCGTGCAGAGGCTGACGGAATGGTTTCCGAAATCCTTTCTGAACTCTACTCACGGCAGCTCTCGGACGGCAGCTTTGTCTATTGGCCCGGAAGCACGCTCATAAATCTCTGGGCGGACGCGATGGCCGGGCATTTCATGACGCTCGCTTCCGGCGCCGGATTCTCCGTGAACGGGGGAGTCTTCGGCGCGTGGAGAAACAAGGTGAAGAAATATGTGAACGCCTACCGTGCGACGGGAGAGGAATATGACGAACTCGCAGCATACTCCCTCTATGTGCTTGCACTTTCGGGCAACGCGCAGGACGGCCCGATGAACCGCATGAAGGAGGCCTCGTCTCTGGCTCCGACGGCAAGGACCCTGCTTGCTTCCGCCTATGCGGTTTCGGGACGGAAGGCTGTCGCTGAAAGCATCCTTGCGGCGGACTCTTCAGGAAAGTCTTCCGCAATGCGTCCCGCAGCGCCGTCGCTTTTCTTCGGCTCCGCTCTGCGTGACGATGCCATATCCCTTGAGGCTCAGGTGCTTGCGGGAAATGTTGGCGAGGCAATGGAACTCGCCGGACGTGTGGCGGACGGCTTCGCGAAGGAAAGCTACACAACCCAGACCACGGCGTTTGCCTCATCCGCCCTCTCGAAGCTCTACTCTCTCACGGACAAGTCGGCCGTGTCGTTCAAGTATGAATGCTCTTTCGGCGACGGCGGAAACTCCGAGAACGTCAGGACGGCGAACTCGTTGTGGACAAGAAATGTCGTTGACGGAGCCACCTCAATAAGGCTGTCCAACACCTCCCGCGGCGCTCTCTATGCGAGCCTCGCGTCAAGGACTCCGGTTCCTTCGGGAACGGCTGTCAGGGAGGCCTCGTCGGGAATTTCCGTCGCGGTCGTCTGCAAGGACATGGACGGGCAGCGCATCAGAGAGGACAGGCTTGCGCAGGGAACAGATTTCGTGGCGGAGGTCACCGTGAAGAACACCTCGGCGGCTCCTCTTAGGAATCTTTCACTGTCGGTGAAGGTTCCTTCAGGATGGGAGATTTACAACAGCCGCCTCTTCAGCGCGGAGGCAGATGTCTCCGCCGCCTATTCCGACTGCGATATCCGCGACGGCGAGGTCCTCTACTACTTCGACCTTCCGAGGTCCGCCTCACGGACATTCTCGCTGCGCCTCTCGGCGGCCTATCTCGGCGAGTTCGTCCTTCCGTCGATAAGCTGCGAGGCCATGTACGACAACTCTGTCTTTGCCCGCACCGCCTCCGGCGTCGTCAGGGTTGTTCCGGCATCGGCCGATGCCCGTTCATCACGGGATGGCGGTCAGGCCGCCCGGGAAAACCAGCCGGACTCCCTGTCATTAGAAACCTCGTCAGCCTCCTTGTCATTTCGAACGAAGTGAGAAATCTATGAGCGAGACCAAGCACAAAGATTTCTCGGCTTCACTTCGTTCCGCTCGAAATGACAGAGGCTTCGTATCCGCAGTCTTGAACGGGGAAAAAGCCGCAAATCTGTGCGCGGAGATTAAGGAGGAGCTGGGCCTGCTGAAAAGTGACGGGCGCCGGAGGGCGGCCGTCGCCTTGGCCGTGTGCCTGCTCGCACTCCTGGTCGTGTGGCTGTGTTCCCTGCCACGGGACCTGTTCTCCGGCGTGCCATATTCCACGGTTGTCGAGGCTTCCGGCGGGGAACTTCTCGGGGCGCGTGTTGCCGCGGACGGGCAATGGCGTTTCCCTCCCTCCGACACCGTCCCGCGACGCTATGCCGTATGCCTCGTCCAGTTCGAGGACAGGCATTTCTATGCCCACCACGGGGTTAATCCTGCCGCGATAGCCCGTGCCGCAGTGCAGAATCTCCGTTCCGGCCGCACCGTCAGCGGCGGAAGCACAATCTCCATGCAGGTCATCCGGCTCAGCCGGGCCGCCGGGGCACGCGCTGCCATGAACGGCCCCTCCAAGGGTCAGGGGCATCCGGAAGGCAGTCATCAGGAGGCAGTCCGGAGACCGGAGCGCACATTGAGGGAAAAGATGATAGAGGCATTCCTCGCGACTCGTCTCGAACTTCGATGCTCGAAAGAGGAAATCCTCGCACTCTATGCTTCCCACGCCCCTTTTGGCGGCAATGTCGTCGGCATCGAAGCCGCATCCCGCCGCTATTTCGGCCGTCCTGCCTCCGAACTCTCATGGGCCGAGGCCGCCACGCTCGCTGTTCTCCCCAATTCCCCCTCGCTCATTCATCCGGGACGAAATCGTGCCGCCCTCGAACGGAAGCGCAACCGTCTTCTCGCCCGCCTATATAATATAGGTATAATCGACTCCATGACTTTCTCCCTCTCCTGCGCGGAACCGTTGCCCGACGAACCGCAGCCTTTTTCCGACTGCGCCCACCATCTCGTCGAGCGGTACTGCCGGACGAATCCGGGCGAAACAATCCGCACTGCCATAGACATATCCCTTCAGACACGTCTGGAAGCCCTCGCAGCCCGTTGGAATGATGAATTTTCGCGCATCGGAATCCGTGACCTTTCAGCGGTCATCGTCGATGTCCGTACAGGCGCGACGCTCGCATACTGCGGCAATGCCAATCCTTCCAACCACCGTGAAGGTGCGCTCGTTGACATCGCAGATTCCCCTCGGAGCACAGGCAGCGTGCTGAAACCGTTTCTTTACGGCGCGATGCTCCAGTCCGGAGACATTCTTCCGCACACCCTCATTCCGGACACCCCTCTGAACGTGAACGGCTTTGCACCGCAGAACTTTGACCTTCGTTTTTCAGGCGCCGTCTCAGCCTCCGAGGCTCTTGCCCGTTCTCTCAATGTTCCGTATGTCAGGATGTTACGCACATACGGCATAACTAATTTTCATGATTTCCTGAAAAAGTCCGGGATGACGACCCTCACCCGTCCCGCTTCGGACTATGGCCTCTCGCTGATTCTCGGCGGCGCGGAGGGAAAGCTTTTCGAGATGACGAGGATGTACGCGGCGATGTCGGCATTCTATCAGCATCAGACAGACTGGATTCCGCAGGAATGGCCGCTGACGTCGCGCTGTGCGCTCTATTGGATTTTCGACTCTCTGAAGGAGGTGAACCGTCCGGACGAGATGGACTGGAGAATCGTGCCGTCTCTCAGAAAGGTTGCATGGAAAACAGGGACGAGCTACGGGTTCCGTGACGCGTGGGCAATCGGCGTGACGCGGGACTATGCCGTCGGGGTCTGGGCCGGAAATGCAAACGGGGAATCCGCTTCCGGCCTTGTCGGGGCCCGTACCGCCGGTCCCGTCCTCTTTGACATATATAATATGCTGCCGCCGTCAGAATGGTTCGACGAACCGGAGCGTGAGGAATATGTCTATGCGGAAATATGCCGAAAGTCGGGACATCTGTGCGGACAGTTCTGCGAGGAACGTGATTCTCTGATTATACCGCCTGCAGGACTGAGAACTTCCGTCTGTCCATATCACCGGAGCGTCCTCCTGTCTCATGACGGCACCCACCGGCTCTCTTCTCCTGCACCAGGAAGTGTTGTGAGAAACTTTTTCGTACTTCCTCCCGCAATGGAGTGGTACTATCGCCGCTCCCATCCGGACTATGTCCCCCTGCCTCCGCCGCTTCCGGGTTCCTCCGTCCCAGAATCCTCATCGCCGCTGGCGTTCATCTATCCCGAGCCGGGCAGCTCAATCTTCATCCCGGCGTCTCTCGACGGCTCTCCCGGCGAAGTCGTCTTCACCGCTGCCCACTTCAATCCCGAAACTGAAATCTTCTGGCATCTCGACTCTGACTACATCGGGCAGACCCGTTTCATCCATCGCCTCTCCCTCCGCCCTTCTGCCGGCAAGCATACCCTGACCATCGTAGATGCCGCCGGCAATTCCGCGTCCGTCGGCTTTACCGTCGAGAACTGAGGCTCTTCGCCCCGTTTTCTTTAACCACGTGTCCTCCAGCCGATTAGCCTTCGTTCGTCAATTGCCGCAGTAAAAAAGTTTGAAAAAAGTTGCGAAAAAGTTTGCAGGTT
>CAVBPI010000089.1:0-861 GCA_963596955.1 bacterium
GGAGAGCCGTGAACGCCTACAACTCCATGCACCCTCATGAATACACCCTGAACATAGGCGCCACCCCTCATGGTCTGGGACTTTCAGTGTCATTTTAGTCGCTTCGTCTCTGACTTCCTGCCTGGGCAATCATTATTTCGACGGAGTTTGCTGACGGAGTGAAAAGTGAAAATTCTGTAATGTTGGCGATTTTGTAAAACATACTTTACAAATTTGTAAAACATATTTTACAAAATCGCCGAATGCCGACCCTTCTCTGTCAAGTTATGCTGATTATCAAACAAAAAGCATTATCTTTGAAGCCGGAGAAAAATTTGAGTTATGGAGACTGGCAAGAAGTTATTTCCCATCGGGGTGCAGACGTTTGACGACATAGTGTCGGACAATTATCTGTATGTTGACAAGACCGGCTATGTGCATGACATAGCCACGACCTACAAATATGTGTTCCTGAGCCGCCCGCGCCGTTTCGGGAAGTCCCTGCTGTCCTCGACGTTCCATTGCTATTTCGAGGGGAAGAAGGAACTTTTCGAGGGATTGAAGGCCGGGGAACTGAAAAAGGAGTGGACGAGGCATCCTGTGTTTCATTTCGATATGTCGTCGGCGAAGCATATGGATGAGGCGCAGCTGCTCGGAGAACTCGACAAGAAACTGTATGTCTATGAGCAGGTTTACGGACGCGGAGAGAAAGACGTGAATGTAAACCAGAGACTTGAGGGACTTGTTACACGTTCTTTCGAGAAAACGGGCGAGCGTGCTGTAATCATTATCGATGAGTACGATGCGCCGCTGCTTGATGTTATGAATAATAAACCCATGCTTGAGACTCTCAGGCAGATAATGCGCAACTTCTACAGCCCG
>CAVBPI010000089.1:871-8657 GCA_963596955.1 bacterium
CCGATAAAGAGTCTTGACCCTTATCTAAGGTTTGTTTTCATCACGGGCATCAACAAGTTCGCGCAGCTGAGCATATTCAGTGAGCTGAACAACCTTCAGAACATATCGATGATGCCGGAATATTCGGCAATCTGCGGCATTTCGCAGGCGGAGCTGGAAACGGTCTTCCGTGAACAGATAGCTGCGTTGGCCGAGGAGCAGGAAGTGAGCTATGAGGAGGCGCTGGAAGGGCTGAAGGACAACTACGACGGCTATCATTTCAGCTACAGGTCCGAGGACATCTACAATCCGTTCAGTCTCATCAAGGCTCTGAACGAAAGGCGTTTCGGCAGCTACTGGTTTGACACAGGCACACCGACCTATCTCTACGAGCGCCTTCGCCGCAATCCGATAGACGAGACAGAGCTGGACAGCATGCCGCTGGTTCCGCAGTCCGACTTCGACGTGTCTCCGGAGATCTCGGACAACTCCCTCCCGATGCTCTACCAGACGGGCTACCTCACAATCAAGTCCTACGACACCCGTATGCAGCTCTACACCCTCGGCTACCCGAACAAGGAGGTGAAGATAGGCTTCACGAGGGGACTTCTCAACGAGTACCCGAGCAAGGCCGCCACGGCCTCGGGCTTCGTCGCGCATTTCTACGCGGCGATGGACTCCCAGGACATAGACCTTGCCATGTCGAAGCTCCAGACCTACCTCGCGGGCATTCCGAACGACCTTGAGAACAAGAGCGAGAAGCACTACCAGACCATCATCTATCTGATATTCTCCCTTCTCGGGTTCTACATCCGGACGGAGGTCAAGACGGCAATCGGCCGCGCGGATGCAGTCTGCCGCACGGACAACAGCATCTATGTCTTCGAGTTCAAGGTCGATGGCAGCGCGGAGGACGCTCTGAAGCAGATAGACGAGAAAGGCTATATGCTTCCTTACAAATTCGAGGACGGCAAGAACCTCGTCAAGGTCGGCGTGAACATATCCTCGCAGACCCGCACTGTCGAGAACTGGGTTGTCGGTTAGTCTTCGGAAATATAAAATCAATGAATATGAAACGGATAATTTTTATTTTTACGCTGATACTTGTCGGCGCCGGCATCACATCTGAACTCAAGGCTCAGACTGTTGTAGAGACTCAAACCATCGACGCTACGGGACAGCAGATTACCGGTGTCTCTTCGCTTGAGGGCGTACTTACCTGTTACAGGGGTAATCTGATGATGAACGGCCGGGTGCTCACTCCGGCTGAGATGTCGGTTCTTTTCCCGGCCAATGTCTTCGCTTCGGCAACCGGCGGGCAGAGGATGCGCCGTGCCGGCAAGGGAATGATGATAGGCGGCGGCATCGCGACGGGCGTTGGTTTCCTTGCCTACCTCGGCGGACTTGCTGCGATAAATAATTCGGCGGATGATGGCGGTTATGCCGGATTCGTGCTGGCATATTGCGGTATGGTGGATTGTGTCGTCGGTTCCGGTGTCCTGACCGGAGGCATAGTACTCTATTGCGTGGGCAACGGACGGATAAGAAGAGCCGTGAACGCCTACAACGCCCTGCGTCCTCGCGAATACAGTTTGAACATAGGCGCAACTCCGCACGGCCTCGGGCTGTCAGTGGAGTTTTAGTCGCTTCGTCTCAGGTTTTCTGATAGTGTAGGCAAGGTCTCATGAAAATTGCAGGCAGGGGAAATAGTGAAAATTTGCAACTTTGGCGATTTGTAAAATATACTTTACAAATTTGTAAAACGTATTTTACAAAATCGTCGAATGCCGACTCTTTGAGATTGTAGAGTCATTTGTTCCTAAATTACTTCCCCATTGACAAATGAGTTTATTGTTTAATCTTCAGAAACTCCTCAACTGTATAGACGGGAATCGAGGATAAAGAGAAATCCTTTTTGTTTCGTGTAACGATGCATTCAGCCGATGACAGGACGGAACTCCGATACTGCACCGCATCCTCATAGTCTTTCCAATCGTAAGACAATGCATCAACCGCAGCGGAGCCTTTCAAATCGACGACATCAACAAAAGAGGATATTTTCTTCAGTGCCTTTGACACTTCGGAGTAGCCATATTTGCGCGCGACATATACTGTATTGACAAATGATAACGAGGAAATCATCAATGCGATGCTTCTCATATATCCGAGGGCAAACAGGTGCTGGGCATTCTCGACGAACCCCTCTCTTGAGCAGACCAGATCTATCAGAACATTCGTGTCAACAAAGACTTTCATAGGCAATATTTTTCCTCAGCTAAAACGCCGGCGCCATTTTCTTCCGCAGGCACCGGTTTTTCTCCACTTAAAGACAAAGTGCGAACAAAAGACATGGCGGAATTGAAATCGTCGGCCGGGGTCTCATCCGTATCGAGAAGTTTCCTAAGCTCGGATTCGATGACATAGCGGACACTGACATTATGTTTTTTTGCATAACGTTCAGCACCTCTATAGATATTGCTGTCAATAGCTATTGTCGTCATATTCAAACTTTTATAGTCACTATCAAGCGCAAATATAATATAAATTTCCGATGCGGCGCCAGAAAAATCTGATTTTTATGGAAAACTTCGTAATTTGTGAAAACTATTTGAGATGAAGTCACTTTGGTCGTTGTGTCAAAAATCTAAAGTTTTAAGTCAAAAATATGATGTTATTGTGAATAATTGCGGATATATTTGCAGCGATTATTGATAACACTACTATGAAAGTTATTGCTTTACAAGCCTTAATGGGGGGGGGATTATAGAATAGACCGCTGGTGGAGAGACTCCGTCTGCCTTTTTTCCTTGTCTCTGACCGAATCAGAAAAATCAATTAAATACATTGTATAGCCACATCCGTGAAGATTTGCGGATGTGGCTTTCCGTGTCGTCCGAGGACGCGGATTCAGCCTTCTGCATATCTGCCGCGGTGTGTTTTTGTTGAAAAACAATCTAAACCACATCGTTTTTATGAAAAATTTTATGAAAAGAAATCTTTTGAAACTTTTAGTGCTCTGCTCTCTCGCGGCGATGCCTGCGGTCAGCTGCTCGAAGGATGAACCTAAGGATCCGGGAACGGAAAAGCCTGATCCGAAACCGAACCCCAATCCGAACCCGGAGCCCGAACCTGAAAAGGCTGCCATAACGGGCTTCACCCCGGCCGAGGGCGGCGCTGGCACGGAACTTACGGTCACCGGAACAAATTTCGGAGAGGATGCGAATGCCATCACCGTGATAATCAACGGCCGCAAGGTCAAGGCGGAGTCTCTTGCCGCGTCCGAGGACGGAAAGTCACAGGTCATCACCTGCAAGGTGCCTCGCGGAACCACTGACGGCGCGGAGACTGAGGCGGAGGTGCGCCTGAGCATAAAGAAGGGCGACAAGTACGACAACTGCGCTGCCTCTGATCAGTTCAAGATTACTATGCTTTCAAAAGTGGAGACAGTCTGCGGCTACACTGACCCGACCGGCGAGCAGAGGGTGCAGGACGGCCCGTTCGAGCAGAGTCTGAGCGGCGCGGGATTCGCTGACTTCATGAATGACATTGTCGTTGACCCGCTTAACCCTGACATGCTCTGGGTGCTTGAGTCATGGGGCAGCCTCAGAAAGGTTGACCTTGCCGCAAAGCAGGTGACGACCGTAGCCAAAAGCTCATTCTACACCGGCGACGGCAACATCTATTCAATGGCGTGGCTTGACGACAACAACCTTCTCGTCGCCATCTATCAGGACCGTTCTGAGACCGAGGTCGGCATCATGAAGCTTACGAGGGACGGTGACGGGTTCATGGGCGAGGTTGTCGTGACTGACAAGCTTATCCGTGCGATTGCGGTTCACCCTGTAAACCATGAGGTCTATTATCTTCAGGATGGTGATGCCGGAAAGAACGTGAAGAGGTATGACCCCGCGACGGGCGAGGTTTCCGAGTCGCTTTTCCAGTATGACGGAATGCCTCTCTCGGATAACGAGGACTGGGACGGCATGACCGGAGTCAAGATTGTTTTCCACCCGACGGGAAACTATGCCTACATCATCCATGCAAAGTCGGGAATCATAATGAAATGCGAATACGACTGGGGCAACAAGGTGCTTCTGACGCAGAATTCCTGGGCTGTAGGCCAGAACTATGGAGGGTTCCTGGACGGAGTCGGCACCGAAGCCCAGCTCAACAGACCATACGGCGGCGTTTTCGTTAGGAACGACTATTATGTTTCCGAAGGCTTTGAGGACCAGTACGATTTCTATGTCGCCGACTCATGGAACGGATGCATCAGAAAAATCACTCCTGAATATGCCGTCTCGACCTTTGCCGGACGCGGAAGCGCCAATGCTCCCGGCGACATCTGGGTCGGAGACCAGGACGGCGACCTCCGCAAGGAAGCGCGTTTCGCCATTCCGCAGGGCATCACATACGAGCCGACGAGCGGCACGTTCTACATCACCGACAGGGTCTATCGCCGCGTGAGGAAAATCACCTACCTTGACTAAGAGGGCAACCGGAAAGTGTTTTGTTCACCTGACTCGTGGACTGAAAACAGGATTTTTTCATGGGAATTAAAAGAATAATCGCAACATTGTCTCTGCTGTGCGGCATCATCGCTTCTGCGGCCGCGCAGCAGAAGATTACGCTGACGGGTCTCGTGACCGACTCGAAGAAGGAACCGCTCATCGGCGCCGGAGTCGTGGTCAAGGGAAGTGTCGGCAACTATGCAATCACCGACCTCGACGGCCGCTTCACTCTCGAAATGCAGCCGTACAACCGCATCGAGGTGTCTTTCCTCGGCTTCAAGACCAAGGAACTGCTCATCAAGGAGGAGAAATATGTCGAGGTCACGCTCGAAGAGGACGTGTCCCTCGCCATTGACGAGGTCGTCGTGACAGCCAGCGGCGCACAGAGAAAGCTCACCCAGACAGGTGCAGTGACCCCGGTGAGCGTGGAAGCCCTCAAGACTTCCGCCACCGGAAGCATCACCAACTCGCTTGCCGGCAACGCTCCGGGCATCATCGCCCGTCAGACCAGCGGACAGCCGGGCTACAATGTCTCCGAGTTCTGGATTCGAGGCATCTCCACCTTCGGCGCCGGCTCAAGCGCACTTGTGCTTGTCGATGGCTTCGAGCGTGACCTGAACCAGCTGAACGTCGAGGACATCGAGTCCTTCTCCGTGCTCAAGGACGCTTCCGAGACGGCCATCTACGGTTCGCGCGGCGCGAACGGAGTCGTGCTCATCACCACAAAGCGCGGAAACGAGGGAAAGGTCAACATCGACGCCAAGTTCGAGACCATCTATAACACACGGACATACACCCCGCAGTTCGCCGACGGCGTGACATACTCGCAGATGGTGAACGAGGCGCTCATCACGCGAAACCAGGAGCCTTACTTCACAAACGAGGAACTTGGGCTCATCGCCGCGGGAACGGATCCTGACAGGCTTCCGAACGTTGACTGGATGGACCTTCTGATGAAGGACGGGGCGATGAGCTACCGCGGTTCGATCAACATCAACGGCGGCGGTCAGAACGCCCGCTACTACCTCTCCGCCAGCTATCTCAACGAGGGCGGAATGTACAACGTCGATAAGAACCTCAAGAGCCGCTACAATACCAACGCCAACAACGAGAAGTGGAACTACCGAATGAACGCGGACGTGAACATAACCCCGACGACCCTTCTCCAGATGGGTGTGGGCGGTATGTATCAGAAACTTGACGAGTCGGGCTCCACATCTTCGGAGATTTGGAGTTCCCTCATCGGACAGACTCCGGTTTCGGTCCCGGCCATATATTCCAACGGACTCTACCCGGGAATGAAGGTCGGCGACGCGACTTACTCCGAGATAAAGGTCAATCCGTGGATTCGTTCGACCCAGACGGGATACACCCAGCAGTGGTGGAACCGCATCCAGACCAACTTCACCCTCACGCAGGACTTCAAGTTCATCACCGAAGGACTCAAGTTCGTCGGCCGATTCGGATTCGACACCAACAACTACAACCAGATTCGCCGCTACAAGATGCCCGAGCTCTGGAAGGCCAAGCGCTACCGCGAGCTTGACGGCTCGCTGCTCTTCAACAGGATTGACAAGCCTGTCGAGATGAGCCAGACTTCCTACAGCAGCGGCGACAGGAAGATATATCTTGAGGCGGAGCTGCGCTATGACAGGATTTTCGGTGACGGACACAACGTCAGCGGACTGCTCAAATACCTTCAGGACTCAACCACCGAGACCATGTCCACCGACGGCTCGGACATGAAGAAGGCTCTCGCGCGCAGGCATCAGGGACTTGTCGGACGTGCCGCCTACAACTGGAAGTACCGCTATTTCATCAACTTCAACTTCGGCTACACCGGTTCCGAGAACTTCGCCACCGGAAGCAAGTTCGGCTTCTTCCCGGCGGTTTCCGTGGCGTGGAACCTTGCCGAGGAGCCGTGGCTCAAGAAGCTTCTCCCGTGGATGAGCATGACCAAGCTGCGCTACTCGTGGGGCCGCGTCGGAAACGACCAGCTGATGGACTCCAACGGCAACAGCCTGCGTTTCCCTTATATGTACACTCTCGGCTATCTCAAGGGCTACCAGTGGTCCGACTTCACCCAGAGCAACATCTACGACGGTAGCGGAATCGGCTACATCGGCACGGCTCCCGTTCCTCTCGTGACATGGGAAATCGCCGTGAAGCATGACGTCGGTCTTGACCTCGCGTGGTTCAACGACAAGTTCACCATGACCGTTGACTGGTTCCGCGAGACCCGTACCGGAATCTTCCTCAAGAGAAACTACCTCCCGGGCACGGTGGGGCAGGATGTCGAGGTCTATGGCAATGTGGGCGCGGCTCTTTCCACCGGACTTGACGGAAACTTCGCCTTCAAGCAGATGCTCGGCCCGGTCGAGATGACGCTCAGGGGCAACATGACCTACACCCGCAACGAGGTGCTTGAGAAGGACGAGGGATATGCCGTCTATCCATACCAGCAGGAAAAGGGCTACAGAATCAATCAGGCGAAGGGCCTCATCGCGCTCGGCCTGTTCAGGGACTATGACGACATCCGCACCAGCCCGAAGCAGACTTTCGGAACATATCAGCCGGGAGACATCAAGTACAAGGACGTGAACGGCGACGGCGTGATTGACGAGGGCGACTATGTGGCAATCGGAACCACGACTGTGCCGTCCCTCATCTACGGCGCCGGACTTTCGCTCCGCTGGAACGGGATTGACTTCAATATGCACTTTCAGGGCGCCGGTAAGTCGTCGTTCTTCATCAACGGCCCGGGCGTGTATGCCTTCAGCCAGGGAGAATGGGGAAATGTCCTCAAGGCCGTGGCCGATTCCGACAGATGGATTTCGAAGGACATATCCGGAACCGAGGCGACGGAGAACCCGAACGCCTCATACCCCCGTCTTTCATACGGCGGAAACGCGAACAACTACCGTCCTTCGACCTACTGGCTCCGCGACGGCTCATATCTCCGCCTCAAGACACTCGAAATCGGATATACCCTTCCCAAGCATATCATCAGCAAGGCGAAGATGAGCGACCTGCGCTTCTTCCTCATCGGCTCGAACCTCCTGACATTCTCGAAGTTCAAGCTCTGGGACCCGGAGCTCGGAAGTTCGGACGGCGCGGCATATCCGCTCACGAAGTCGGTGACGGTCGGACTTAACGTTAAATTCTAAGGAAGGGAGACTATTGACATGAAGAAATTAGACAGAATTTTCAACATTGCGCTCGTTTCCGTCCTCGGCGCCGGAAGCCTCGCGTCATGCTCGTTCCTTGAAGTTGACAAATATTTCGACGAGCAGCTG
>CAVBPI010000090.1:0-4525 GCA_963596955.1 bacterium
CGGCATCCACCGTCCTTAGATAGCTTTCAAGCTCCTCGACGAACGACCATTCAGCGTAAAAGTTCTTTGAATGGAAGACGAACGGTTCAGCCATGGCGATGCCGGCCGCCTTCATATATCCATAGACATCCCCTGCGGCTATCTCCCATGTGGTCTCGTCGGCGACAATCACCGCCGTCGCCCCGGGGAACAGGCGCAGGAACATCTCCGGTGTACGTGCAATCGCTCCGTCACCGATGATGAGAGCCTTTGTGTCAGTAGTTCTCTTCAGTGCGTTTTCTATGCTTTTCAAAATCAGTCCAATTTATGTATCGCCAGCCCGGACCGAAGCTTAGGCTCGAACCAGGTGGTCTTCGGCGGCATTATCTTGCCGCTGTCGGCAATATCGACCAGTTCCTTCATCGACACCGGGTAGAGGGCGAACGCCACGGCCATCTCACCGCTATCGACCCTGCGTGCCAGTTCCCCGAGTCCCCGGAGCCCTCCGACGAAGTCAATTCTCTTGTCCTTGCGCAGGTCCTTGATTCCAAGTATTCTGTCAAGAACCAGCTCCGAAAGCACCGTCACGTCCAGACGCTCTATAGGGTCATCTTCATTGACACGGCGCTGAAGGTTCAGCCACCACCAGTAGCCGTCAAGGTACATCGCGAACTGGTGCCTGTGCTTAGGCGTGTAGTCGCAGCCTTCCAGCAGCGCACGCTGACGATCCGCCTCGGTGCCGAGGCCGTCGAGAGCGAAGTCCTTCTGCAGCTCGCACTTGAATGCAATCGGGTCGAGGCCGTTCAGATCCTTCACGACGCGATTGTAGTCCATAATCTTCAGTTCGCTCTCCGGAAACGCCACCGCCATGAACCAGTTGTATTCCTCCTCGCCGGTATGGTCCGGATTGTTCCCGCGCTTTTCCGCCCCCACACGCGCTGCCGCAGCCGTGCGATGGTGTCCGTCGGCGACATAGAACGCGCTGATTCCGGAAAACTCACCCGTGATTGCCTTAATGTCGGCATCGTCGTCAATCACCCAGAAACGGTGCCCGAAGCCGTCGGAAGCCGTGAAATCATATTCCGGAGTCCGGGAAGCGTATTTCTTCACAATCGAATCTATCACATCGTCGTCCGGATAGGAGAAGAAGACAGGCTCGATGTTGGCGTTCTGGATGCGCACGTGAACCATGCGGTCGTCCTCCTTTTCCTTGCGCGTCAGCTCGTGCTTCTTTATGCTGCCGTCGGCGTAGTCGTCGATGTGGGCGCAGAGCACTATGCCGTACTGCGTGCGGTCGCCCATGGTCTGCGCATAGACATAGTAGCACTCCTTGCCGTCCTGTCTGAGCCAGCCGTTCTTCTGCCACAACCTGAAATTCTCCACAGCCTTGTCGTAGGCCTCCCCGGAATGCTCATCGACCATAGGAGTGAAGTCGATTTCCGGCCTGGTGATATGAAGCAGCGACTTCTCCCCCGCCTCGGCCCTGGCCTCCTCGGAGTTCATCACGTCATAAGGCCTCGCGGCAACTTCCTCGACTATCTCACGCGGCGGACGAAGCGCCGCAAAAGGTTTAACTCTTACCATATCGTGCTTTATTCACTGTCATCTCGTTTATCCGCCGTCACCTTATTCAATCTCTGTCATCTCGAACAAAGTGAGAGATCTTTGCGCCTAACCGTTCAGCCGGAACTTCTCGCAGCCGGTGGCGAAATAGGCCACAATCTGACGCGCGGCGGCGAGCCCTGCATTGACATTCGCCTCGGCGGTCTCCGCGCCCATCTTCTTAGGAGTCGCGAAATAGCGCTTGCCGAGCGCCGCCGCGAACTCGTCCGCAGCCTCAGGAGCCACGTCGGCGACATATTTCAAATCCTCCCGCTCCTTCAGAAGCGCCAGCAGCGAGCCTTCGTCAATCACCTCCCTGCGGGCAGTGTTCACGAGGCATCCTCCCTTAGGCATGAGTCCGACAAGGGCGGCGCCCACCGACCCGGCCGTCTGAGGGGTGGCCGGAATGTGCAGGGAGACAAAGTTGCAGGAAGAATAGAGCTGTTCAAGCGAAGACGCCGCCTCCACCCCGTCCTTCCCGATGCTCTCCGCGCTCACGAACGGGTCGAAGGCCATCACGGACATTCCGAGAGCCTTCGCCTTGGCCGCGACGAGCCTGCCCACATTGCCGTAGGCCTGAAGTCCGAGCCGCTTTCCAAGAATCTCCGAACCGGTGCCCGGAGTGAAGCGGTTACGCGACATATATATCATCAGCGCAATCACCAGTTCGGCAACCGCGTTGGCGTTCTGCCCCGGAGTGTTCATCGCCACAACCCCGTGAGCCGTGCAGGAGGCGAGGTCGATGTTGTCATAGCCCGCTCCGGCCCGCACCACAATCTTCAGCGACGGAGCCGCATCCAGCACCTCCGCAGTCACCTTGTCCGAACGGACAATCAGAGCGTCCGCCCCGGCGACCGCCGCGACAAGCTCACCCTGTTCCGCATATTTCTCAAGAAGGCACAGCTGATGTCCCTGAGACTCAAGGATTTCCCTTATTCCTTCAACCGCCGCAGCAGCGAACGGTTTCTGTGTTGCAATCAGAACTTTCATAGTCTTTTATTTAGAAAACGGCCTCAATGCGCCATGGCACAGGAAGCGGGTTCATGCCCTAAGCCTTCTCTTCGAGTACAAAGGTCTCGAAATCTCTCATCGCGTCAATCAGCGCCTGAACCGACGCGACCGGGCAGGCATTGTAAATCGAGGCACGGAATCCGCCCACCGAGCGGTGCCCCTTGATTCCGACCATCCCGCGCTCCGTGGCGAAGGCGAGGAAGTCGTCCTGCAGGTGCTCGAATCCCGGAGCCATCACGAAGCAGACGTTCATTATCGACCTGTCCTCGGTGGCAGCCGTGCCGACAAAGAGCGAGTTGCGGTCAATCTCGTCGTAGAGCATCGCGGCCTTCTTCTTGTTGAGAGCGTTGATTGCCTCGACCCCGCCCTGTCCCTTGAGCCATTTCAGAGTCTCCTTCATCACGAAAATCGGGAACACCGGAGGAGTGTTGTACATTGACTTCCCGTCGATAAGGGACTGATAGTTCAGCATGGTAGGGATATAGTGCGAGACCTTGCCGAGAGCGTCCCTGCGAACGATGGCGAAGGTCACGCCCGCCGTGCCGACGTTCTTCTGAGCGCCGCCGTAAATCACGGCATATTTAGAGATGTCAACCGGACGGGACATGATGTCCGAGGACATATCCGCAATCAGCGGAACCGGGCAGTCGATGTCGTAAGGAATCTCCGTCCCGTAAATGGTGTTGTTCGTGGTTATGTGGAAATAGTCCAGATCGGACGATATCTCATAGCCCTTAGGGATATAAGAATATGTCCTGTCGGCAGACGATGCCACGATCACGGCCTCAGCGCCCTTCGACTCCGCGAATCCCTTGGCCTCCTTGAAAGCTTTCTTCGCCCAGACGCCAGTTTCAAGATAGCCGGCCTTCCGCTCAAGGAAGTTCATCGCGGCATAGAGGAATCCCATGCTGGCTCCGCCGCCGAAAAAGACCACCTCGTGCGTGTCGGGAATGTTCAGCAGTTCTTTCCACAGCGAACGGCATTCGTCCATCACCGCCTCCCAAGCCTTAGACCTGTGAGAAACCTCGATTACCGACATTCCCGTTCCGGAAAAATCCTTCAAAGCCTCAATCGCGGCCTCTACGGCCGGCTTCGGCAGGACGCACGGTCCCGCGTTGAAATTATGAACTGTCTTCATATCCTTTTATGTTTCATACACTTAGCCAAGTTCAGCATGAACCTGTGGCATCGTATCGTTTTACAAATATAAACATTATATTTTTTTCACTCCGCAGCCGTCGATGTCCCCCGTCCGCGAAAGGAAATCCTCTTCGGCCGAAAGGCGCACGGCGACAGTCAGCGAACACCGGGTGTCGAACTGCTGGTCATGGGCTTCCAACTTCATGTCTTTCAGCACTTTCATCACGGCGTTCATAGACATATACCCGAATTCCAGAGCATAGTTCACGGTCGCCGTCTTTTCCACTACGGCAGCCTGCGACAGGGCATCGTCAGCTGAGGTCCTGTAGGCACGGATAAGCCCGGGGATTCCCAGCTTTATGCCGCCGAAATAGCGGACGACCACGACGAGCACGTCGCTGAGCCCACGGGAGTCAATCTGCCCGAGAATAGGTCTCCCGGCCGAACCGGAAGGCTCCCCGTCGTCGTTCGCGCGGAACACATCGGCCTTGTAGCCAAGACGATAGGCATAGCAGTGGTGACGCGCGTCGTGATATTCCTTCTTCAGCGAGGAGACGATTTCCTTAATCTGAGCCTCGGTTTCCACGGGATATGCGAACGCGAGGAACCGGCTCCCATTGTCCCGGAAGAGTCCCCGCGCCGGTCCGGCGATGCTGTTGAAGGTGTCCTTTATCCCGTCCATATATTCCCGTATCCGATATTCCCGTTTTCGGCATATCAATATTTTCAAAAATAGGCATATTTTCGGTGTTATCAAAATTGTAGGCATACAAAAGCGTTTTTCGTCAGTTTT
>CAVBPI010000090.1:4535-8593 GCA_963596955.1 bacterium
GTCAAGGTTTCCCGCATAATCATTTTTTCGTATGATATTGAGATACAGAGTTTCCCTGCCCGGACTGAAGGGCTTTGCGAGAGTTTATGAACTCAAGGCGACTAGTTCGCTCTACTCGTTCCACAAGAGGATGCACGCGGACATGGATTTTCCGATGGATCAGATTGTGCTTTTCAAGGCAGTGAACCCGGACGGGAGCGCGATTGCCCGCTACAGCGTGCAGAACATGGGCAAGGGCACGATTGACGAGGTGACGCTCGGCGACTGCCACAAGAGGGGCGAGGACAGCTTTGTCTATTTCTACGACACGACGAACAAGAAGAGCGTTCTCGTCGATTTCGAGGGTGAGGTCGAGGCTCGTCCGGGCGTGGTCTATCCGGCGCTGGTGGAGACGAAGGGGCCGAATCCGATTGAGTTCGAGAACGGATACGTGGCCTACGAGGACCTGCCGGAGGACAAGAAGCGGAACATCATCCGCAAGGAGGAGCGGAACTGGGACGATGAGGACGAGGATGATGACGATTTCGACGACGATGAGGACGATGGTGAAGAAGTTGTCTATGACGAACGTGAAGGTGAGGACGAATAGAAAACTTGATATAATATTGGGGCCGACGGGGGTCGGGAAGACTGACTTCGCGATTGAAAGGGCGCTGGAATGCGGTTCGCCGGTAATCTCATGCGATTCCAGGCAGATTTTCAAGGAAATGACCATAGGGACGGCTGTCCCGGATGCTTCACAGCTTGCCGCCGTGAAGCATTATTTTATCCACTCGAATTCAGTCACGGAGGACTACACCGCAGGACGCTATGAGATTGAGGCTCACCGCCTTGTGAACGAGCTGTTCGCACAGGGGCACAGGACGCTGGTCATGTGCGGAGGCTCAGGATTCTACATCGACGCCTTCGTGAACGGACTTGACGACTTTCCTCCGGCCGACCCGGAGCTGCGGGCTGGGCTCTCGGCAAGGCTCAGGGCAGAGGGAGTCGGGGAACTTGTCCGGCAGCTGCGCGAACTTGACCCGGAGAGCTGCGGGACGATTGACCTCTCGAACGGTCAGAGGGTCGTGCGGGCGCTTGAGGTCTGCCTCATGACAGGGCGGAAGTTCTCTTCGTTCAAGACCTCACCCAGCCGCCGTCACGACTTCGAGATTGAGAAAATCGGCCTCGTGCGCCCGAAGGAGGAACTGTATTCGCGCATCGACAAGCGAGTTCTGAAAATGATTGACTCCGGGCTCGTCGAAGAGGCCCGCGGCCTGCTCCCGTTCCGCGACCGTCCCGCACTCCAGACCGTAGGCTATAAGGAAATCTTCGCGTGGTTCGACTTCCTCGACGGCAAGGTCAGCACGGAAGGCTGGGGACCTACCGCTCCCGGCGACGGCCCGGTCACCACTCTCGACCGCGCCATTGAGCTGATTCAGCGCAACTCCCGCCGCTACGCCAAACGGCAGCTTTCCTATTGGCGACGGGACAATTCCATAAGGTGGGTGGGAAGCATATAAAAATAGGGAATGACCGTTGAGCCATTCCCTTTAAAACATACTTTGTCGGTAAAATTGTATAAATGGTGCGGATGCAAGGCGGGCGATGGATTTTAACCGCAGCAACCTGATGGTTGTGAGGATTAAAATCAGGAGCCCAACGCAGCAGACGTGCCGTTTAGGCAATTTTACAGTTCCCAAGCAAGGGCCGAGGCGCCAAGGATGGCGGCATCGGACTCCTTGAGGGACGAATAGACGAGTTTCACCTTGTCACGCCAGATGGCGAGGACATTGCCGTTCATGGCCTCAAGGATAGGCTCCGTGAGGAACTCCTTGCTGCGCGCGAGACCGCCGAAGAGGACGATTGCCTCAGGGGCGCTGAACGCGATGAAGTCAGCGAACGCGTTGCCGAGCATATGACCGGTATATTGGAACACGCGCAGAGCCAGTTCGTCGCCTTCCTTCGCAGCATCATAGACATCCTTGGAGCTGATGTTGTCAATGCCGCGGAGCACTGACGGCTCGTCCGACATATCAAGCCACTCGCGGGCCGTCCTTGCTACTCCTATCGCCGAGCAGTATGCCTCAAGACAGCCGGTTCTTCCGCAGCCGCAGAGGCGACCGTTGTTACGGACAATCCGCACATGACCGAGTTCCCCGGCAAAGCCGTCGTGCCCATAGACAACCTCGCCGTTTATGACGATGCCGCTGCCCACGCCGGTTCCGAGCGTAATCATGATGAAGTTCTTCATCCCGCGGGCCGCGCCGTAGGTCATCTCGCCCACAGCCGCCGCGTTAGCGTCGTTGGTAAGAGCCACCGGAACGCCGCCGAGACGCTCAGAAAGCATCTCAGCCACTGGAACAGCCTTGGACTTCGCCCAAACGACATTAGGAGCCATCTCGACCATTCCGGTGTAATAGTTTCCGTTAGGGGCACCGATGCCAATTCCGCGAACCTGCCCCTCGACGCCGGCATCCGAAACGACTTTCCGTATCGCAGCCGCCACCTCGTCAAGGTACGGGTTTGCGTCTTCGTAGTTGTCCGAACGAATCACGGTCTGAGCCAGCACCTGGCCGCGTGCATCGACAACGCCTATCTTGGTCGTCTGTCCGCCGACGTCAATGCCGACGACATACTGCTTGTCAATTGACTTTGTCATATCTTCCATAACTTTTAGAGATTATTCAACAGGAATGTCCTTGTTGACGTTCTTACTTCCCACGAGGGCATAGAAGAGAAGGTAGCAGAGGCAGGCAATCAGCAGCCAGTAGCTCTGGAGAGAGCCGAACTTGTCAGCAATCATGTTCTGGAAGAACGGGATGATGCCGCCGCCGCAGACGAGGGTCATGAAGATGCCGGAAGCCATGGCGGTGTATTTGCCGAGTCCCTCAGCCGCGAGGTTGAAGATAGCTCCCCACATGATGGAGGTGCAGAGTCCGCAGAGCATCACGAACACGAGAGATACAGGAATCACCTTGCCGAAGAGAGCCACGGTTGCAGTCTCCGGGATGAAGATGATGCAGAGGCAGAATGCGATGGCAACAGCCGAAGTCGCCGCGAGCATTGACTTTGAAGACACCTTGCCTCCGATTGCGCCGCCTGCGAGACGGCCGAGCATCATGCAGAACCAGTATGCGCCGATCATCGTTCCGGTGAGCGCCGGTCCTACCCATGAAAGGTCGGAGAAGTGAACGTTGGCGGTGTTAGGAATGCCGACCTCGATGCCGACATAGAAGAAGATTGCCACTGCACCGAGCACGAAGTGACGGAATGAAAGCGGGCTGTAAGGATCCTTTGCGACCATTCCTGTCTGACGCGCCGCCTTTTCCTCCGGAGTCTCCATGTGAGGCTCAGGAATCTTGGTGAGGGCGATGATGACCGCAGCGAGCGCGAAGATTGCCATCGCGATAATCATTGCAGGAGCCGCGTCGCTCACTGACGCCGTCTGCACATTGCCTCCGACGAGGTAGCCGAGAAGGATAGGCGCGATGGTTCCGCCGATTGAGTTGCATGAGCCGCCGAACTGGACAAGACGGTTACCGGTGTTTCCGCCGCCTCCGAGAGTGTTCAGCATAGGGTTCACGACGATGTTGAGCAGACACATTGAGAAACCCGCCACGAACGCGCCGATTACATACACGAGGAATGACTCCGCCGGACCTGAAATCCACTGAATTGCCACGCCGACAAGACCGATGATGACAGCGAGAAGAGCCGTGAACTTATAGCCCTTGCGCTTGAGGATGATACCGCCCGGAATACCCATGCAGGCGTATGCGATGAAGTTTGCAAGAGAGCCGAGCTGCGAAAGAGCCTTTGCGCTTGCACTGTCCCCGAGGAACTGATTCTTTACAATCACTCCCATGGAACCTGCGAAATTGGTGACGAACGCAATCATGAAGAAAAGCGCGAACATGACCGCAATCGCCGGAATGTTACTGTTTTTTTTACTCATCTGATTATTAATTTTAATTTGTAAATATTGTTTCTATCAAAAATTGCTTAGCCGGAGGGAATGAAGAAAAGGATGGGATGCAAGGCGGATGGTGAAGATGAATACCGCAGCAACCTGATGG
>CAVBPI010000091.1:0-4458 GCA_963596955.1 bacterium
CACATATAATATATATATGTATCATCCGTCCCGAAATCCGTGTTCTCCGACATCTGACGCGAAGGCACGGCATAGCTTGCAAATATACGGAGATTTGCGTAATTTTGCAAAAATCGGGGCGTAAAAAGGCTCTGGGAGATTCAAATTTGAAAAGGGACATTCTTATATGAAAATATCTATATCGGACACGCTCAACGCAATCGTGAACTACGCACGTGAGGAGGCGATGAGGACGGGGAGCTATATGATCGGGCCGGACCATCTCCTTTTGGGGATATTGCGTCACGAGGAAAACCTCGCGGCCGCGCACATGAGGCTTCTCGGGATAGAACTGCCTGATCTCAAAGGCTTTATCGATGAGAAGATATCAGAAAACAGGCACATCCCCTATTCCGAGATAGACAGCATAACCCTTTCGCGCAGCGGGGCTAACGTCATCAACATCGCCGTTTTTGAGACGACGAGAGCCGGCGGGACGGTCGTTGGGCCGCAGCACCTGTTGCTAGCGTTGTGCAAGGCCATGTCCGGCTACGGGGCGGAGTACCTGAGGGAGCACGGGCTGACCTACAGCCTGCTGCTGGACGAGTTCTCGCGGCTCGGGCTGCTCGGAGGCGAGGGCGCGGGCGGGGCCGCGACCGGAGGGAGCGGCGCTGAGGCAGGCGCTGGAGCAGGGGCTGGAATGGGCGCTGGAATGGGCGCTGGAATGGGCGCTGGGACAAGTGCTGGAGAACGCGCTGGGGCGGGTGCTGGAATGAGTGCTGGAATGAGTGCTGGAATGGGAGCTGGAATGGGAGCTGAGAGGGGTGCAGGAATGGGCGATGAGAGGGCGCGGGCGGAGGAGCAGAGCCTGCTGGACGAGTTCGGGTATGACCTCACGGCGGCGGCGCGGGAGCACAGGCTGGACCCGGTCGTGGGACGCGAGGACGAAATCATGAGGGTGATTCAGATTCTCGGCAGGAGAAAGAAGAACAACGCGATGCTGATAGGAGACCCGGGCGTGGGCAAGTCGGCGATTGTGGAAGGGATAGCCATACGGATTGCCACCGGGGACACGCCGCCTACCCTCTCCGGAAAGAGGCTCGTTTCGCTTGACATAGCCTCGGTCGTCGCCGGAACGCGCTACAGGGGCGACTTCGAGAAGAGGCTCAAAGGCATAATGAACGAGATAGCCGCCAATCCGGACGTGATTCTGTTCATAGACGAGTTCCACACAATGGTCGGGGCGGGAGGCGGCTCAGGAAGCCTCGACGCGGCGAACATACTCAAGCCGGCCCTCGCGCGCGGAGAGATTCAGTGCATAGGAGCGACCACGCTCGACGAGTTCCGCAAGATTGTGGAAAAGGACGGGGCGCTCGACAGGCGCTTCCAGAAGATTGTGGTGGAGCCGACATCCTCGGCGCAGACCATGTCGATTCTTGAGCGGATGTGCCCGAGGTATGAGCAGTACCACGGGGTGAGCTACAATGAAGAGGCGCTGGAGGCCTGCGTGTCGATGTCCGCGAGATATGTGACCGACAGGTGCCTGCCGGACAAGGCCCTGGACATCATGGACGAGGCGGGTTCTATGGTGCGGCTGCGCGGAGGGAAGGCAGTGCGGAGGGAAGACGTCGCGGAGGTGGTCTCCAAGATGACGGGCATACCGGTGAGCAGCGTGGCGCAGTCCGAAAGCCTGAGGCTCATGCGGATGGAAAGCCGTCTGGAGCGGCGGATAGTCGGGCAGGACGAGGCCGTTGCCGGCGTCGTCCGCGCGATTCGGAGGAATCGCGCCGGGATCAAGGATCCCGCCCGCCCGATAGGCACATTCCTCTTTGTCGGCCCTACGGGAGTCGGCAAGACCCAGCTCGCGAAGTCAATCGCCGAATATCTCTTTGACAGCGAGGACAACATGGTGCGCATCGACATGAGCGAGTACTCCGAAAAATTCAACGTGTCGAGGCTCATCGGCGCACCTCCGGGCTATGTAGGCTACGAAGAAGGCGGGCAGCTCAGCGAAAAGGTGCGCCGCAAGCCCTACTGCGTCGTGCTTCTGGACGAGATTGAGAAGGCGCATCCGGACGTGTACAGTCTTCTGCTGCAGGTGCTTGACGACGGACGCATCACCGACAGCGACGGCAACACCGTGGATTTCCGCAACACGATTCTCATCATGACGTCCAACGTCGGTTCCCGCGAACTGGACGAATACGGCAGCGGAGTAGGGTTCGCCACGGCCGGCCGCAATGTGGATGACAACCGCAGGACAGTGCTCAACAAGGCTCTCAAGCGCACCTTCCCGCCGGAGTTCATCAACCGCATCGACGAGGTGATTTTCTTCGACAGCCTGACGCAGGAAAGCATAGCGAAGATTGTTACCATCGAGCTGAAGGCGCTCCAGGACAGGATTCTCGACGCGGGCTACAGCCTTGACATCGCCCCGGGGGTGAAAAGGTTCATCGCCGAGGCCGGCTTCGACCCGAGTTACGGGGCACGCCCGCTGCGCAGGGTCATCCAGAGATTCGTCGAAGACCCCGTCTCCGAATTTATCATCGGCGACCGCAGCCGCGGAAACCGGAAGGGAACGGTTCGCCTGCACATCGGACTCTCTCCTGACAAGAATGGCACGACAGTAAGCAGAGTAAAGAAATAGGGACAACTTCCACGAAATCAGGGAACAAGGCACAGATTATGCAATCACGGCCGGCGGATAAAACCGGCCTGCCGCATTTGTCAGGCCATCAAAATTCAGACAAAATGAGAAAAGTATTGAAAACTGCCGTCATGTGCGCAATTGCGGCACTGCTCTGCCTGTCCGCCGGTGCGCAGCCTCACAAGAGTTTGATGCCAACCCCGGACGGGACCTATATGTTCGCAGAAAGGGACACCTGCAAGCTCTACATGGACATATATGAACCGGAAAAGGCCACGACAAAGTTCGCCACCGGCCGGGAGAAGCCGACGGTCATCTTCATGTTCGGAGGAGGATTCGTCGGCGGCAGCCGCGGCGACGCGGACCTCGCCCCTTTCTTCAACGCCATGCTCCGCGAAGGCCTGCGAATCGTGGCCATTGACTACAGGCTCGGTCTCAAGGGGCAGAAAAATGTGGGACTCGGCAGCGTCGATGCAATCGACAACGCAATCCACATCGCCGTGGAAGACCTCTTCAGCGCCACGAACTTCATAATAGACAATTCCGAAGAGCTCGGAATCGACACCGGGAACATGGTCATCATGGGTTCGTCGGCCGGCGCGATTTCCGTCCTTCAGGCCGAGTACGAGCTGTGCAACGGGAGCAAATGGGCGCAGGTTCTTCCCGAAGGCTTCAACTACAGGGGCGTGGTCTCTCTTGCGGGAGCCATACTCAGCCGCAACGGCGCCCTCAAATACGCAAAGGAGCCATGCCCGATGGTTCTTTTCCACGGAACAGAGGACAAGGTCGTGAACTACAGGCAGACACGCTTTTTCAAGCTGGGCTGGTTCGGCTCCAACACCATCGCGTCAGTATGCCGGAAGAACGGCTACAACCACTGCATCTATCGTTACGAGGGTGCACGTCACGAAATCGCGGGCTCAGGGCTTGAGAACCTCCCGGCCATCATGGAATTTCTGGAAGTCAATGTCTCCGACAACATCTCCCGCAGCATCGACGCCACCGTCACAGACCCGCGTATAGAGCCCTCAACCCTCACCCTCAGCGAGTTATATAACTAAGGGACGCAGTCACGTCAAGGCACACTATACAGTCATTATAAAAAATTGATGTCCCTGCGAACATGGTATTGTCATTTCGAACATGGTATTGTCATTTCGAACGAAGTGAGAAATCTTTAAGCGGACAAAATCGCAAAAAGATTTCTCACTTCATTTCATTCCGTTCGAAATGACAGGATTTCATGCCATTTGAAAGGACAGGATTTCATACCATTCGAAAAGACGGGATTTCATTCCGTTCGGAATGACAGGTAATATTCAATTACAACTCAGACATTTTCTGAAGAGAAAGTTCTACCAGTTTCCGCACCTGAGCTTTATAGTCAGGATTGCTGCTTCCGATATGCCGGTTGGCGATGACACAGCATACAGTGCCGGCATGATGCCCGAGGTGCGCGGCTATTCCGGCAACCGCGGAGCCCTCCATCTCGAAGTTGGTGACGCGGCGGCCCTCGAACTCGAAGCTCTCGAACTTATCGACCATGTCCGGCATCGCGAGCTGCATACGGAGGACACGTCCCTGCGGACCGTAGAATCCCGATGCGGCAATCGTCATTCCCTTAACCGTGCAGTCGCTGAACTTGTCGATGAGCTTCTGGCTCGCCTTCACGAAATACGGGTCAGGAAGGTGCTTCGCCCAGCCCACGTGCTTCTTGAACGCATCCTCGATTTCCGGCATGGCAATCTTGTCGCGGTCCGCGTACCAGTTAAGAAGGCCGTCGCATCCGACTGAAATGTGGGAGAAGATGAACGAGCCGAGAGGAATGTCCG
>CAVBPI010000091.1:4468-8492 GCA_963596955.1 bacterium
CCGGCTGAATCGCGCCGCAGGTTCCGATTCGGAGAATGTTGAGCGAACGCTTCTGTTCCTTGATTTCGCGGGTCTTGAAGTCGATGTTCGCAAGGGCGTCAAGTTCGTTCATCACGATGTCGATGTTGTCGCAGCCGATTCCCGTCGAAACGATGGTGAAGCGCTTTCCGTTGAATTTACCGGTCGTGGTCACGAACTCCCTTGAGGCGTGACGAAACTCGATGTCAGTAAGATATTCCGCAACCATATCGACACGCCCCGGGTCACCGACAAGTATCACGTTGTCAGCGAGTTCCTCCGGTCTGAGATGAAGATGAAAAACGGAGCCGTCCCCGTTTATTATAAGTTCTGATTCTGCTATACGCATAACTCATTGGTTTTAACATTAAACAAAAATGCGCCCTGCAGTTTACATTTCATATAAAAACGCACCCGCATCAGGCATATCCCTGCAAATATAGTCATTTTTACTTTCGATGTCAATTTTGAGAAATATATTTGCCCCGCGATTTTCCCGAATGAGCGGTTTTTATTATTTTTGCAGATGTTTAGAAAAAAAGTAAGCTATGTGGCAAAGAATACAGACCCTATACCTCGCGCTGGCGACGGTGCTGCTGACATCAATGTTTTTTTGCAAGTTCGCGACCATAATCGGTCCGGACGGCGCTGAAGCGACAATCAAATATTTCGAGAAGGTTCCCTACTGCTTCCTCCTCATCGTGACGCTCATCGGCAACGTGTTCTCACTGTTCGCCTTCAAGATAAGGATTCCACAGATGAGGGTCGCGACTCTCTCGGCGATAATTCTGCTCGCGTTCCAAGTCTGGATAATCGTCGATGTGGTGTGCGGATGGAACGAGATGGTGTTCTCGGTAACGGCGCTCTTCCCTCTCGTCGCGATGATTCTGGACATCCTTGCAGTGCGCGGAATTATGCTTGACGAGGCTATGGTTCAATCAGCATCAAGGCTTCGAGCATACAAAAAACGGCGTTAAGAAAATTTCTCTAAAACCGCCTTCTCGTAGGTCTTGGTGACGGGAATCGGCGGAATCTGGCCGCGGTCGAGTTCAAGGACGAAGGCGTCGCCCTCCTTGCGCAGAACGCGGACGTGTTCGGTGTTCACGACATACTTGCGGTGGCAGCGGACAAGCGTGCTGTCCCTGAATGTCTCCTCGACGGTCTTTAGGCGGCAGCGCAGCATATACTGCTTCATATCCCCGTTTCCGTCGTCATACCACACCTTTATATAATTGTCGTCGGACTCGATGAAGTAGAGATTGCTGCGGCGCACGGAAAAGCGCAGCGTCCCGCCGATGTCGAAAAGGGTGATTTTCTGCTCGTCGGTCTCTGGTTCCGGATCGTCGGTCACGACATTGCTGTAGTTCATCAGGCGGATGATTTTTTCCTTCTCGACGAGCGCGAAATACAGACACGAGATTATGTATGGCACCGCCAGGGATATGAACCCGTAGAGCATGGCCTTGAGAAACACCTCATAAACGGTCATTTCCTCCGGTACCTCGGAAATCAGCACCGTCAGACCCGTGTATATCCCACAGATGACGACGATTTCCGCGAAGCACCATAGGACATAGTGCCAGATCTTCATTTCAAAGAGATATTTCGTCTTGTACATCACTACCCTGCTGACAATCAGGACCATGACACTGATGAAGAAGAACAGAAGCGTGTAGAGGAAACGGGAGGAATAGCCGAGTTCGAACCACGCGGTCTTTGAAAAAGGGACATAAAGATTCATGAAAACCATGCCGAAGAGCACGGAAAACGTCACCTGACCCACAAGCTGGAACTTGTCCAGCAGATAGCGCGGAAGCCTCTTGTTCATACCTCAATTTTTCTTACTGTCCAGTAAACGACTGGCGCTGCAAAAATATCAAATTTGAACCAATTTGGCAAATTTGGGCACCAAGAAAAATTTTGAGTATATTTGTCCCCGGAATATGAAAAAAAATAATGAGTATATATGGAAAAAAGAGTCGTAATAACCGGAATGGGCGTGGTTTCGCCGACAGGAAATGATGTAAGCACATATTGGGACAACCTGAAAAACGGCAGGAACGGAATCAAGAAGCTGACGCGGTTCTCCACGGAAGGTCTTTCGGCCTCGGTCGCGGGAGAAATCACAGACTTCAACCCGGCTGATTTCGGAATCGAGCCGGCGTTCACGAGGAAACAGGACCTCTTCTCGGTCTATGCGGTGGCCGCAGCGAAACAGGCAATGGACCAGGCCGGACTGAACTCCGGCGAAGGCGGGAACATAGACCCTTTCAGACTCGGAGTCTATGTCGGCTCTGGAATCGGCGGCTTTCCTGCTACCTACAGGGAGGTGGAGAAAATGATTACGAACGGTCCCCGATGGATTTCTCCGCTCTATGTGCCGACAATGATTCCGAACATCGCGTCAGGAAACATCGCCATACGCCATCATGCCAACGGCCCCTGCCTTCCGATTGTGACGGCCTGCGCCACGGCGACGCACTCAATCGGAGAGGCCTACAGGGCAATACGCCATGGCTATGCGGACGCAATCATCGCAGGCGGCACCGAATCGCCGCTCATCCCCATGGCGGTGGCGGCATTCGCCAATGCAAAGGCGCTCACGGGGGCGGATGACCCGAACTACGCCAGCCTTCCGTTCAACGCCAACAGAAGCGGATTCGTGCTCGCGGAAGGAGCCGGAGTGGTGGTCCTTGAGGAATATGAGCACGCAAAGGCAAGGGGTGCCGAAATCCTGGGAGAAATCTGCGGATACGGCAACACCTGCGACGGCTACCACATCACGGCTCCGAGACCGGACGGGCTCACGCAGTCCAAGGCCATCGAGGAGGCGCTCTCGGAAGCCGGATATCGCGCGGGAGAGGACAATCTCTACATCAATGCCCACGGAACGGGCACCCAGCTCAATGACAGCTGCGAGACAAAGGCGTTCAAGATGGCTCTTGGAGAGGACGAGGCGCGCCGTGCGCACATATCATCCACAAAGTCAATGACGGGGCACCCGCTCGGAGCGGCAGGCGGATTCGAGGCCATAGCCTCAATTCTTGCGCTCAGGGACGGCATCGTGCCGCCGACCATCAACCTCGACGTGCCGGATCCGGAATGCGACCTCGACTACACGCCGAACGTCGCCGTAGAGACCCCGATCACAATCGCCATATCTGACTCATTAGGCTTCGGCGGGCATAACGCCTGCATAGCTCTCAGGAAAATCAAATAAAGAAACTGAAATGCACATTGCCGTACTTTCGTTCTTTGACGAAGTGCGGGTGCGAGGTGAAGGAATATTCTGCGGGATGCTCAAGAATGAAGTAACATTCGGGATTGAGTATTCCGCAGTTCAGTACCTTGTCCGGAATGGTGTCAAGGCCCTCGATGGCGTAGGGAGGGTCGGCGAAGATGATGTCGAACTTTTCCCTGCAAAGCGGAAGGAAGTCAAAGACATTGTGGCGCACGACGGTCAGGTTGTCGAGGCCGAACTTTGTGGCCTGGGAGCGTATGAACGAGGCGTTTGCCGGTGCCATCTCCACGACATAGACCATTCCGGCACCTCTGGAGGCGAACTCCAGCGAAATCGAGCCAGCGCCGCCGAAAAGGTCAAGCACCTTCAGACCGTCGAACTCATATTCGTTGTCAAGAATGTTGAACAGCCCCTCCTTCGCGAAATCAGTAGTGGGACGGGCTGCATAGCCTGCGGGAAGCTCTATCGTGCGTCCCTTCAGTTTTCCTCCTATTATCCTCATGTTAAAATAGTTACCAAGAAAACATTAAACCCGTGACATTCACCTGAGACCAAGCTGGTCTCCATCTTCACAGAGATGCGACATCAGAAAACGGTTTCCACGCTGCGGAAATAGCTGCACAGGGAGATTTCCTCCTCGTCAGTCAGCGGAGTCCGGAAAAAGATGTCCGAAACGTCAGGATTGAGCTGGAGGCTCTTCATCGCGGAGAAAATCCAATACTCGGCCGTCGTGAAGTCCGGAGCGTCAAAAACATTGCATAGACG
>CAVBPI010000092.1:0-2472 GCA_963596955.1 bacterium
TCATGTGCGTGACAGCGAATTCTACAAAAAAAATAAGTCAGCCCCGTTTCACAACGGGGACTGACCTTCCTTAAAAATAAACGTTGTATGTATGTTAAGCAGTATGTATGCTCTTACTTGTAAAGGAATCGCTTTATGCTCATCTTAGGCGTCTTCTCGAACGGCTGCGCGACAATCTCAACCTTTGAAATCTGGCTGTATGACGGAAGCGTCTTGTTGAGAATAACCTGCATATCATGCATCTTCTCAGAAAGAGCCTCACCGTCAAGTCCGTCCGCCTCAATCTGCTTGCTGTCGAGATAGACCAAAGCAACAAGCTTCGAAGCCCTATCGACAACCACCGATTCCACGACATAAGGCTGGTTGTTCACCGCCGCCTCAATCTCCTCCGGGTAGATGTTCTGCCCGTTCGAGGAAAGAATCATATTCTTGCTGCGTCCGCGTATGAATATGTTCCCGTCAGCGTCAATCACTCCGAGGTCACCGGTGTTGAGCCATCCGTCCTCGGTGAATGCGGCCTTCGTCGCCTCGTCATTCTTGTAATAACCGCTCATTATGCTCGTTCCGCGAGCCTGAATCTGTCCCACGACATTCTGCGGATCCTCGGAATCAATGCGCACCTCTGCTCTATCAACAACCTTGCCACACGAGCGGAGAACGAAGCGCCGACAGTCCTCATAGGCGAGAAGCGGAGCGGCCTCAGTCATTCCGTATCCGATGGTGAACGGCAGACCTATCTTCCTGAACCACTGTTCAATATCAGGATTCAGAGCGGCGCCGCCCATGATTATCATACGGACTTTTCCACCGAAGGCGCCAAGCAACTTTTCACGGATTTTTTTATAAATCAGACTGTTGAGCCCCGGAACCTTGAGCGCGAACTTAACCGCAGGCTTTGAAAGCACCGGAAGCAGCGCTGACTTGAAAATCTTCTCCATCACGAGAGGGACGGTAATCACCAGATAAGGATGAATCTCCTTCATCGCGCCGAGCAGAAGAGCCGGAGTCGGAGTCTTGCCGAGATAGTAAATCGTCGAGCCGCCGCAGAGCGGATAAATCAGCTCGAACATCATCCCGTACATGTGCGCCATCGGAAGCATCGACACAATCTTGTCGCCCGGATAGGAAGGAATGTGCTCCTGACCGAACTCCACGTTGGCGCTCAGACACTCATAGCGGAGCATGACACCCTTAGGAGCGCTCGTCGTTCCCGACGTGTAGTTTATGATTGCAAGATCCTTGTCGTTGTCCGTCGGGTAGTTCACGTTCTCGCGGGTGAATCCGAGCGGATATTTCTTTTCAAAAGCCGCCTGAAGGTCATCCATCGCGGCCTTGATTTTCTCGTCAGTGCAATAAAGAAGAGTGAAGTCATCAACAGAAAGGACAGCCTTGATTCGCGGCATCGCGTCCTTATCGAGCTTCTTCCAGATATCCGTGTTCGTGAAGAGAATCACGCTTTCGGCATGATCCACGAGAGAATTGATGCTGTCCGGGGTGAAATCCGCAAGAATCGGAACGGCCACGGCCTCGTAGGTGTTGATGGCGAGGAAGGATATGCCCCATTTGGCGGAATTCTTCGCGCAGAGGGCAATCTTGTCACCCTTTTTCACGCCGCCCTCTTCAAAACATATATGGAACTTGGCGATGAGCGTCGCAACCTGCTGAAAGGTGAACTCGTCACCCTTATAATTACACAGAGCCGGAGACTCCCAGTTTGCACGGATAGCCTCGGTAAGCCTTGTGAAATAATGCGTCATCGGTCTGTTAATCATAATTCAAATTTTTCGTCTGAAATTTCCAAATGTTTGAAAACGATGCAAAATTAGAAATAAAAGAGATTATGAACCATAGTTTTTCCTATATTTGTGGCGAAAGTATGCATTTTTTGTGGTAAAATTTTGAATATGATGAGAAAAAAGCCGATAGTTGCGCTCGTCTATGACTTCGACGGGACGCTTTCACCCGGGAATATGCAGGAGTTCGGATTCATTCAGGCCATCGGAAAGAACCCCAAGGAGTTCTGGACGGAGAGCGACGACATCGCCATAGAGCAGGACGCAAGCAACATCCTCAGCTACATGAAACTCATGTTCGACGAGGCGCGCAGGCTCGGCATACGCCTGACCAGAAAGGATTTCAGACGGTTCGGAAAGAAAATCGAGCTGTTTGACGGAGTGCGGGAGTGGTTCGCGGCGGTGAATGAATACGGGAAAGAGCACGGGGTCATAGTCGAGCACTACATAAATTCCTCCGGACTCGCCGAGATGATAGAGGGAACGCCTATTGCCCATGAGTTCAAGAGGATATTCGCGTGTTCGTACCTCTATGACAAGGAGGGCGTGGCGATATGGCCGGGAGTGGCGGTCGATTACACGGCAAAGACCCAGTTCCTGTTCAAGATAAACAAGGGAATACTCAGCATCCGCGACAACAAGAAGGTGAACGAAAGCCAGATGGAGGACAAGAAGCGGA